>JAIPDA010000153.1 GCA_021737905.1 Rhodoferax sp. | reverse complement strand
CTGGCGGTGGTTGATTCGCTGACAGTGGACTCGCCCAAGACGAAAGTCCTGGCCGATAAATTCAAGGCCATGAACCTCAAGTCGGTCCTCGTCATCGCTGATGAAGTTGATGAAAACCTGTACCTGGCTTCACGCAATCTGGTCAACATCCTGGTGGTGGAGCCGCGTTACGCCGATCCGGTGTCGCTGGTGCATTACAAGAAAGTTCTGGTGACCAAGGCTGCTATGGACAAACTCAAGGAGATGTTCGCATGAGCGCCCTGATTCCATTTTCCAGCAAGGCCAAATTCGACGAAGGTCGATTGATGCAAGTCTTGGTAGCGCCCATCGTGTCTGAAAAAGCCACGCAGATCGCCGAGAAAAGCAACACGGTCACTTTCAAGGTGCTGCAAGACGCCACCAAATATGAAATCAAGGCTGCAGTGCAGCTGATGTTCAAGGTGGAAGTTAAGTCAGTTTCCGTCATGAACACCAAAGGCAAGACCAAGCGCTTTGGCAAGTCTGTGGGCCGCCGCGACAACGTTCGCAAAGCCTACGTGACGCTGCAAGCCGGTCAAGAGCTGAACATCGGCGGGGAGGCTGCTTAATCATGGCTGTCATTAAAATGAAACCCACTTCACCAGGCCAGCGCGGCATGGTGAAGATCTCCCGTGATCACCTGCACAAAGGTGAAGGTTACGCGCCCCTGCTGGAGCCACAATTCCAGAAGGCCGGCCGTAACAACAACGGGCACATCACAACACGCCACAAGGGCGGTGGTCACAAGCACCACTACCGCGTGGTCGACTTCAAGCGCAACAAAGATGCGATTCCGGCCAAGGTCGAGCGTATCGAGTACGACCCTAACCGCAGTGCCCACATTGCGCTGGTCTGCTACGCCGATGGCGAGCGCCGCTACATCATCGCCCCGCGCGGTCTTGAAGTCGGTGCAACACTGATCAGTGGCTCTGAAGCCCCGATCCGCGCCGGCAACACTCTGCCTATCCGCAACATCCCGGTCGGCTCGACCATTCACTGCATCGAGATGCAAATCGGCAAGGGCGCGCAAATCGCCCGTTCCGCCGGCACCTCGGCGACCTTGCTGGCCCGCGAAGGCACTTACGCTCAGGTGCGTATGCGCTCTGGCGAAGTTCGCAAGATCCACATTGAGTGCCGCGCCACCATCGGTGAAGTCGCCAACGAAGAACACAGCCTGCGCCGTCTCGGCAAGGCCGGTGTCAAGCGCTGGATGGGTATTCGTCCAACCGTTCGCGGTGTGGTGATGAACCCGGTTGACCACCCGCACGGCGGTGGTGAAGGCAAGACCGGTGAAGGTCGCCACCCAGTCGATCCATGGGGTAACCTGACCAAAGGCTACCGCACCCGCAACAACAAGCGCACGCAAGTGATGATTGTTTCGCGTCGCAAGAAGTAAGGCCAGCAAATGACCCGTTCACTCAAAAAAGGTCCCTTTGTCGACCACCACTTGGTAGCCAAGGCCGACAAGGCTGTTACCAACAAAGACAAAAAGCCGATCAAGACCTGGTCGCGTCGCTCCATGATCCTGCCCGAGTTCATCGGCTTGACCATCGCCGTGCACAACGGCAAGCAGCACGTGCCTGTCTACATCACCGATCAAATGGTTGGCCACAAGTTGGGCGAGTTCGCACTCACCCGGACTTTCAAAGGTCACCCGGCTGATAAAAAAGTTGTGAGAAAGTAAGGAAAGACCATGGAAACACGTGCAACCCTCCGGGGCGTTCGTCTGTCGGTCGACAAGGGCCGTCTGGTCGCTGACCTGATCCGCGGTAAAAAAGTGGATCAGGCGCTCAACATCTTGGAGTTCACGCAGAAAAAAGCTGCGGGCATCATCAAGAAGGTGGTTGAGTCCGCCATCGCCAACGCTGAACACAATGACGGCGCCGACATCGACGAGTTGAAGGTGAAAACCATCTACGTCGAGCAAGGCACCACGCTCAAGCGTTTCTCGGCGCGCGCAAAAGGCCGCGGTAACCGTATCAGCAAGCCTACGTGCCATGTGTACGTGGTCGTTGGCAATTAAAGGGCAGACAGGTCATGGGACAAAAAATCAACCCAACCGGGTTCCGCCTTTCGATCAGCCGCAACTGGAACAGCCGCTGGTATGCAAGCAACAAAGACTTTGCCGGCATGCTGGCAGAAGACATCAAGGTTCGCGAGTACCTCAAAGCCAAGCTTAAAAGCGCTGCTGTTTCGCGCGTTGTCATTGAGCGCCCCGCTAAAAATGCCCGTATCACGATTTACTCGGCGCGTCCGGGTGTTGTGATCGGTAAAAAAGGCGAGGACATTGAGAGCCTCAAGAAAGAACTGAGCCGCCAGCTGGGTGTGCCTGTCGCGGTGAACATCGAAGAAGTTCGCAAGCCTGAAATTGATGCCAAGCTCATCGCTGACAGCATCACCCAACAGCTTGAAAAACGCATCATGTTCCGTCGTGCGATGAAGCGCGCCATGCAAAACGCCATGCGTCTGGGTGCACTGGGCATCAAGATCATGTCGTCCGGCCGTCTGAATGGCATCGAGATCGCACGTTGCGAGTGGTACCGCGAAGGTCGCGTGCCTCTTCACACCCTGCGCGCCGACATTGACTACGGCACTTCTGAAGCCAAGACCACCTATGGTGTGATCGGCGTGAAGGTCTGGGTCTACAAAGGTGACACCTTGGGCCGTGGCGATTCGCCTGGTGCCAAGCTTGACGCTGCGCCTTCCGAAGAAGAACGCAAGCCACGCGGCCCACGCCGTGATGCACGTCCTGGTACCGACCGTCCTGCTCCACGGGGTGCCCGCGCACCGCGCGGCGCAGCCGGCAGCACCAGCACAGCGCCTGCCGACGGCAGCGACAAACCAGCGGAGGCGTCTGACGCCGAAGCCCCGAAAACCACCGTTAAGCGCGTTCGAAAAGCCGCGCCAGCTGCAGCAGCTGACGGTGCAAAGACTGAGTAATCAGTCTCATCACGGAGATAAATCATGCTGCAACCCGCTCGTAGAAAATACCGCAAAGAGCAAAAAGGCCGTAACACCGGCATCGCAACCCGGGGTAGCTCGGTCGCGTTTGGTGATTTCGGTCTGAAGTGCACCGACCGCGGTCGCCTCACTGCTCGTCAAATTGAAGCCGCACGTCGTGCGATTTCCCGTCACGTCAAACGTGGCGGCCGTATCTGGATCCGTGTCTTTCCGGACAAGCCGATCTCCCAAAAGCCTGCTGAAGTGCGTATGGGTAACGGTAAAGGAAACCCGGAGTACTACGTGGCTGAAATTCAGCCCGGCAAAATCGTTTTTGAAATCGTTGGCGTGCCTGAAGAGTTGGCCCGTGAAGCGTTCCGCCTGGCTTCTGCCAAGCTGCCGCTGCGCACCACTTTCGTTAGCCGCATGATTGGCCAGTAAGGGGAAATGAAATGACCAAATCTACTGAACTGCGCCAAAAAGACGTTGCCGGCCTGCACGCTGAAGTCAAAGAGCTGCAAAAAGCCCACTTTGGCCTGCGCATGCAAAAAGCCACACAGCAACTGACCAACACTTCCACGCTGCGTTCAACGCGCCGGGCGATTGCCCGCGCCAAGACCATCCTGGCCGAAACCATCGTCAAGCAAGGAGCCAAATAATGACGGAAGCTAAAAAATCCCTCACGCGCACCTTGGTTGGCAAGGTTGTCAGTGACAAGCGCGCCAAGACTGTGACGGTTCTGGTTGAGCGTCGTGTCAAGCACGAGCTGTACGGAAAAATCGTGTCGCTGTCGAGCAAGTACCACGCCCATGATGAAAAGGGCGAGTACAAGATGGGTGACACCATCGAGATCACCGAGAGCCGCCCGATTTCGAAAACCAAGAACTGGGTTGTCTCCAAGCTGATCCAAAAAGCGGCAGTGGTTTAAGTTGTATCGACTGACACCTGTATGTCTTTGAAAACGGCCCACAGTGTGGGCCGTTTTTATTGGCGAAACGGCTTTTGTCATTGCTGGCAGCATTGCTGTAGGGCGCAAGCCAAGCGAGACAAGCGCATCTGATACAAAATACGTAATTCGGCCTCAGGGGCCCCAATAAACACCCAAACAGGAGCAATACATGATCAAAGTTGGCGATACCCTTCCTTCGGCCACGCTGATGGAGTTTTCAGAAGTCGAAGGCAACGGCTGCAGCATCGGCCCTAACCCGGTCGATGTGGCCAAGGCCACTGCCGGCAAAACCATTGCGCTGTTTGCGCTGCCTGGTGCTTTCACGCCGACCTGTTCTGCCAAACACGTGCCCGGCTATGTGGAGCACTTCAACGCGCTCCAAGCCAGCGGCGTAGATGAAATCTGGTGCGTGAGCGTCAACGATGCATTCGTCATGGGCGCCTGGGCGCGCGAGCAAAAAACCAACGGTAAAGTCCGTATGCTGGCCGATGGCAGCGCCGACTTCACCAAGGCAACCGGCCTGACGCTGGACCTGACAGCCCGCGGTATGGGCTTGCGCAGCAACCGTTACTCGATGCTCATCAAGAACGGCAAAGTGGCAAGCCTCAATATTGAAGCTGCTGGAAAATTCGAAGTCAGTGATGCTGCGACCATGCTGTCACAAGCCAAAGCCTAAATCCCGGTCTTCGGGCTGAGCCCAAAAAGCCACCCTCAGCGGTGGCTTTTTTGTGGGCGCTAAAGATCAACCTTGAGGTAATGCGCGCCGGCTATCGGGTTGTGATAGTAGGGCGGGATCTCGGTAAAACCTAGCTCGGCGTACAAAGCGCGCGCCGACTCCATGTCGTCCAGTGTGTCCAGCAACACGCAGTGATAGCCTGCTGCACGGGCGGCGTCCAACACCGCCTCAGCCAGTTGCCGGCCCAGACCATAGCGACGGAATTCAGGGCGCACAAACAGCCGTTTCATTTCGGCCGCATTGGCATAGTCTGCCGCCGGTAGAGGGCGCAACGCACAACAGCCAGCCAGTGCACCATCAACCCAGGCCAGCAGCAAAGCGCCTTGCGGTGCGCTGTAGTCGCCTGGTAACTCAAGCAGTTCAGATTCGAAGTCCTGAAAGTACAAGTCCACGCCAAGCAGTTGAGCGTACTCCAAAAAAATTTGACGCACCAAGTCAAAATCTTCGCGCGATGCGGGCGTCCTGAATTCAATGACTTTGTTTGGCAAGTGGGAAGAGCTCAACAGGCGGTGTTAAAAAAGCAGGCGTTCAGTTTAGCGCCCCAGCTTCAAAGGCCGGCTGGCGCCAAACCTGACAACCAGAACACAGCGGCAGCACACAAACAAAGCAATAAAAAGGCCGTCATGCGGCTGCGGGCGTCATCACGTGCGGCTTCAGCAGGTGCTGGCAGTTGCTTGTCCCCGTGCAGCATGGCTGCCAGCAGACCCTGGCGACGGCGTGCGTGGTAAATGATGGCAGCCACATGAAGCAAGACCAGCGCCAGCAAAATCCACTTGCCAAGCTGCGTATGGTATTGGCTACCTAAAGAAACTGCAGCATGAGAGACAAGGTGCGTCAGCGGGCCGGCGGTGGAAATTTCGTCATCACTGATCAGCCCGGTGGCCACTTGCAAGTTCAAAAAAGCCAGCATGGCCCAGACAGACAGCGCGCCAAGCGGTGAGTGACCCACCGAGTGGCTTTCTGGCGCGTGACCGCGCAAGTAAGCAAACACAGCACGCGGCCCGAACACAAAGCTGCGAAAGCG
>JAIPDA010000152.1 GCA_021737905.1 Rhodoferax sp. | reverse complement strand
GACAACATCGAGGCGCAGATTCAGGGCAGCGTGGTGCACGGCCTGAGCGCTATTTTCTGGGGCGAGATGACGGTCAAGGACGGGCGCATCGAGCAGTCCAACTTCCATGACTACCGGCTCATGCGTTTGAATGAAATGCCCAAGGTGGTGGCGGTGATTGCGCCTTCCGGTGGCTTCTGGGGCGGCGTGGGTGAGCCTGCGCAGGCACCGCTGGCACCGGCCCTGGCCAATGCCATTTTTGCTGCTTCGGGCAAGCGCATCCGTTCATTGCCCTTGAAGAACCACGGACTGAGCCTGGCGCGCGCATGAGCCCTGTGGTCGGCTGGCGCATTTTGCACACGGTGTGCATGTTGTCGCTGGCCGGCGGATGCGCGCTTCCCGCGCTGGCGCAAGAGCGCATGCCCGCCACGGCCTGGGCCGCCACCGCCAGTGTCGAGCGCGGCCGCGTCTTGCTGGCCAACCGGCAGGACAGCGGCTGCATTTTGTGCCACACGGTGCCGGGCATGGCGGCGGGCGGCGACATCGGCCCGCCGCTGGCAGGGCTGGCCGCGCGCGCCGATGCGGCGCAGATCCGTCAGCGCATCGCTGACTCGCGCAGCATGAATCCGGCCACCATCATGCCGGCTTACTACAGCACGCAGGGCCTGCAGCGCGTGGCTGGCGCTTATGCGGAGCAAACGGTTCTCACCGGGCAGGGCCTGGAAGACATCGTCGCTTACTTGCTGGCCAATACGCGCAGCGCGCCCGCGTTGCCACAGCGCCCATGAGCCCGGCGGCAGACGCTCACCCTGGCCAGGCATTACCGCCGCGCCGCCGCTGGCTGCAGGCGCTGGCCCGCGGCGTGTTTGCGCTGTCTGCCTGGCAAGCCGGGCCGGCGCGGGCGCAACGCATGGTGTCGGGCCAGCTGCTGAGCTTGCCGCAGATGCTGGGGCCTTTGCTGCAAGGCCGCGTGGCGCATCCCCAGGGTCTGCGCTTGGAACTGCCCGTGCTGGCAGACAACGGCTCGCTGGTGCCTGCCAGGGTGCTGGTGGACAGCCCCATGACCGAGCAGGACCATGTCACGCACATTTATCTTTTGTCGCAACGCAACCCCGTCACGCAGATGGCCGTGTTTCACCTCGGGCCCTGGTCCGGGCGGGCTGAAGTGAGTGCGCGCCTGCGGCTGGCCGGTTCGCAGCTGGTGGTGGCCCTGGCGCGACGCTCGGACGGCAGCTTTTGCTACCAAAGCGTCGAAGCGGTGGTCACCGAGTCCGCCTGTGTGGACGGCTCCTGACATGGCCAACGCCCGCTTGTTGCTGCCCGACAGCATCGCCCCCGGCGATGTGGTCAAGGCGCGTCTGCTGGTCGAGCACCCCATGCACACCGGCTACCTGCAGGATTTGCAGGGCCGCCTGATTCCGCGCAATGTGATCGTGCGGCTGACCTGCGATTTCGGCGGGCGCGAAGTGTTCCGGGTCGAGCCCTCGTCGGGCATCGCCGGCAATCCGCTGTTTGAGTTTTTCTTTCGCGTGCAGGCCCCGGGTGAGCTGCTGGTGCGCTGGGTCGATGACCAGGGCGTGGCCGGTGAACTGCGGCAGGCTGTGAACGTGCAGTTGACGCCTGGGCGGCCTGCCGGCGCATGAGGGCTGGCGAATGATTGCAGGTCGAACGCTGCGCCGCGGCACGGGCTGCTTGCTGGCGGTCTTGTTGTTTTCTTTTTTTATGCTGTTTGTGCCGGCCGCACCTGTGCTGGCGCAGCCAATGCCTGTTCCGCAGACCCGCTTTTTGCCGCTGACGCAACTCAAGTCGGGCCTGGCTTTTGCCGGCGCCGATGTGCGCGCCTTGCAGGCTGACGAGTTTGGCAACCCGGCGCAGCTGTGGCTGGCACGCGGCGCGCAGCGCTGGGCGGAGCCACAGGGCGCGGCCGGCCAGAGCTGCCAGAGCTGTCACGCCGATGCGCAGCAAAGCATGCGGGGCGTGGCCACGCGCTACCCGTCCATCGACACCAGGTCCGGCCAGCTGCTCAACCTTGAAGACCGCATCCGCCAATGCCGCAGCCAACAGCAAAAAGGGCCTGAGCTGCTCAGAGAGTCCGACGACTTGCTGGCGCTTTCATTGCATGTGAGCCGGGCCTCGCATGGCATGCCTTTGCGTGTTGACATCACAGGTCCGGCGCAGTCGCACTGGCAGCAAGGGCAGCGTCTTTTCTTGGAGCGCCAGGGGCAGCTTAATTTGTCATGTGCCCAATGCCATGACCAGCATTACGGACGGCGTTTGTACACCGATGCCTTGAGCCAGGGCCAGCCCAACAGCTACCCTGTGTACCGCCTGGAATGGCAGAGCGTGGGTTCACTGGAGAGGCGCTTGCGCAGCTGCTTTGTCGGCGTGCGTGCCGAGCCACTGGCCTGGGGCGCGCTCGAATCGCGCCAGCTCAGTCTTTACCTGATGTGGCGCGGTGAAGGCCTGCCTTTGGAAGTGCCGGCGGTGCGCAAGTAGCGCAGGGCCGGAGTCCGCCGCCGCGTTAGATTAAAGGCGCTCGAAAATCGCCGCAATGCCCTGGCCGCCGCCTATGCACATGGTCACCAGGGCGTAGCGCCCTTGAATGCGCTCCAACTCGTACAAGGCTTTGACAGTGATCAGCGCACCGGTCGCGCCTATCGGATGCCCCAGCGAAATACCCGAGCCGTTGGGGTTGACCTTGGCCGGGTCCAGGCCGAGGTCGCGCGTGACGGCGCAGGCCTGCGCGGCAAAGGCTTCGTTGGCTTCGATCACGTCCAGGTCCTTGACCGTGAGGCCGGCTTTTTTCAGTGCCAGTTGTGTCGCCGGCACCGGGCCGATGCCCATGTACTTGGGGTCCACGCCGGCATGTGCGTACGCCACCAGTCGGGCCAGCGGCTTGATGCCGCGGGCTTTGGCGGTGGCCGCCTCCATCAGCACCACGGCAGCAGCAGCGTCATTGATGCCCGAGGCATTGCCGGCCGTCACGGTGCCGTTTTCTTTGATGAAGACGGCCTTGAGTTTGGCCATGTCTTCCAGCGTGCAGTTGGGGCGGTAGTGCTCGTCGGTGTCGTAGGCGACGTCGCCCTTGCGGCTTTTCAGCATGACCGGCACGATCTGTGACTTGAAGCGCCCGCCCTCGATGGCGCGTTGTGCGCGCTTGTGGCTCTCCACTGCCAGCGCGTCCTGGTCGGCCCGCGTGATGCCCCACTTGGCTGCAATGTTCTCAGCGGTCACGCCCATGTGGATGGTGTGAAACGGGTCGTGCAGTGCGCCCACCATCATGTCGACCATTTTGCTGTCGCCCATGCGCGCGCCAAAGCGCGTGGCCAGGCTGGCGTAGGGTGCGCGGCTCATGTTTTCAGCGCCGCCGCCAATGGCCACGTCGGCATCGCCCAGCAAGATGCTCTGGCTGGCCGAGATGATGGCCTGCAGGCCTGAACCGCACAGGCGGTTGACGTTGAAGGCCGGCGTGCCCTCGGCGCAGCCGCCGTTGACCGCAGCCACGCGCGACAAATACATGTCGCGGGCTTCGGTGTTGACCACGTGGCCAAAGACCACATGGCCGACGTCTTTGCCGTCGACGCCGGCACGCGCCAGTGACTCGCGCACGACCAGTGTCGCCAGCTCTATAGGCGGCGTGTCTTTGAGGCTTGCGCCAAAGGTTCCGATGGCGGTGCGCACACCGCTGACAACAACAACTTCACGGCTCATGACAAGGTCTCCTTTGATTGAAATCATAGTCGCACAGTGTTGCGTGCTTTGGCTACGCAGCGCTGACAGTGTTGCTGGCCGGGTGTATTTCGGGTGGTCTGCGCCGGATCGGGTTAAAATGTACAAAAACTATATTTTGTACAAAACGACACGCCTGTATGCAATCAATCCCTTTGAGTGAGTTCCGCGCTAACGCTGCTGCCATGATCGACTTGGTCGAGCGCGGCGAGAGTGTGCGTATTCTGCGGCACGGTAAACCTGTGGCAGAGCTGGTGCCCGTCAGCCGCGACGCTGCGCCGCGCCTGCCCAGCTGGAAGCGGGCGATCGAACCCCTGCACATTCAGCGCCCCGACGGCAAAACCGGTGCGCAGCTCATCATCGAAGAGCGCGAGGCAGGCTGGTGATGCGCATCCTGATGGACACATCGGCCCTGTACAAGCGCTACAACGCCGAAGCCGGTCGCGCCCAGGTCATGGCCGCAGGCGAGCGGGCCAGCGAACTGGTGGTGGCGGCGCACTGCAAAACGGAAATTGCCTCGGCGCTGAACCGCCAGCGGCATGACGGGCTGGTCAGCGCCCAGGAGTACGCCCGTATATTGACTGTGGTGCAGGGCGACTTTGCTGACTTCACCGTGGTGTCCCTGGACAGCAGGGTGGAAGCGCACGCTTTGCAAGCCATGGAGGGTGCCCGCTTGCGCGCCATGGACGCGCTGCACATTGGCGCGGCGCGCGCTGCCCGCGTGGATCTTTTTGTCACGGCCGACCGCCGCCAGGCGCAAGCCGCCCAGGCCTTGGGCCTGACCACCGAACTCATTGAAGCCTGAACCTATGTTGTATCCCCAAGAATTTGACGTGATCGTTGTCGGCGGCGGCCATGCCGGCACCGAGGCCGCACTGGCTGCGGCCCGCATGGGCTGCAAGACCTTGCTGCTCAGCCACAACATCGAGACGCTGGGTCAGATGAGCTGTAACCCATCGATTGGCGGCATCGGCAAGGGCCACCTGGTCAAGGAAGTCGATGCCCTGGGCGGCGTCATGGCGCTGGCCACCGACGAGGGCGGCATCCAGTTCCGCATTCTCAACTCGAGCAAGGGCCCGGCTGTGCGCGCCACGCGGGCCCAGGCCGACCGTATTTTGTACAAGGCCGCCATTCGCCGCATGCTCGAAAACCAGCCTAATCTGTGGCTGTTTCAGCAGGCGGTTGATGACTTGCTGGTTGAATCGGACGGTAAGGGCGACCGCGTGGTTGGTGCCGTCACGCAGGTTGGCATCCAATTCAGAAGCCGCACTGTGGTGCTGACGGCCGGCACTTTTCTGGACGGCAAGATCCATGTGGGCCTGAACAACTACGCCGCCGGGCGGGCCGGCGACCCGCCGGCGGTGTCGCTGAGTGCGCGGCTCAAAGAACTCAAGCTGCCCCAGGGCCGGCTGAAAACCGGCACGCCGCCACGGCTGGACGGGCGCAGCATCGACTTTTCCAAGTGCACGGTGCAGCCGGGTGACGGCATGCCGGGCGGCGAGGGCGATAGCGTGCCGGTTTTCAGCTTCATGGGCGCGGGCATTGCCCATCCGCAGCAAATGCCTTGCTGGATCACCCACACCAACGAGCGCACGCACGACATCATCCGCTCGGGCTTTGACCGCAGCCCCATGTTCACCGGCAAGATCGACGGCGTCGGCCCGCGTTATTGCCCCAGCGTCGAAGACAAGATCAACCGCTTTGCCGATAAGACCAGCCACCAGATTTTTCTGGAGCCCGAAGGCCTGACCACGCACGAGATTTATCCCAACGGCATCTCGACCAGCCTGCCGTTTGACATCCAGTACGACCTGGTGCGCTCCATGGCCGGCATGGAAAACGCCCATATTTTGCGGCCCGGCTATGCCATCGAGTACGACTACTTTGACCCGCGCTCGCTCAAAAGCAGCTTTGAAACCCGCGCCATCGGCGGGCTGTTTTTTGCCGGCCAGAGCAACGGCACCACCGGCTATGAAGAGGCGGCGGCCCAGG
>JAIPDA010000151.1 GCA_021737905.1 Rhodoferax sp. | reverse complement strand
CAGGCGGCGGCGGGCGTGGTGGCCGACTCGGTGCCCGGGCTCGAATGGAAAGAAACCGAAGCCAAGGCGCGGGCCTTGCTGCGCGCCAGTGAACTGGTGGAAGAGGGATTGGAGTGACTATGAAACTGCTCATGATCGACAACTACGACAGCTTCACCTACAACATCGTGCAGTACTTCGGCGAGTTGGGGGCGGCGGTCACGGTGGCGCGCAATGACGAGATCACGCTGGCCGACATCGCCGGGCACGCACCCACGCACCTGGTGATTTCGCCGGGCCCGTGTTCGCCGGCCGAGGCGGGTATTTCGGTGGCGGCGATCCAGCACTTCGCCGGCAAGCTGCCGATTTTGGGCGTCTGTCTGGGCCACCAGGCGATTGGCGCGGCCTTCGGCGGCAAGATCATTCGCGCGCAGCAACTGATGCACGGCAAAACCAGCGTGATCAGCACCACACAGCAAGGTGTTTTTGCCGGTCTGCCGGCGCAGTTCACCGTCAACCGCTACCACTCGCTGGCCATTGAGCGCAGCAGCTGCCCGGCCGAGCTTGAGCTCACCGCCTGGACCGATGATGGCGAGATCATGGGTGTGCGGCACCGCAGCTTGCCCATTCAGGGCCTGCAGTTTCACCCCGAGTCCATTTTGACTGAGCACGGTCATGCCATGCTGAAAAACTTCTTGGAATAAAGGCGCGCCATGAACGCAACAGTTGACCTGCGCAGCGACACCGTCACCCGGCCTACGGCCGCCATGCGCGCGGCCATGTTCTCAGCACCATTGGGTGATGATGTGTATGGCGACGACCCCTCCGTCAATGCCCTGCAAGAGCGCATCGCTGACATGCTGGGCTATGAGGCGGCCTTGTTCATGCCCACCGGCACGCAAAGCAATTTGTGCGGCCTGATGGCGCATTGCCAGCGCGGCGACGAATACATCGTCGGCCAGTCTGCGCACACCTACCGTTATGAGGGTGGCGGTGCAGCGGTGCTGGGCAGCATACAGCCGCAGCCGCTGCCGCTCAACGCCGCCGGCCAAATGGCGCTGGCTGACATCGCCAATGCCATCAAACCCGACGACTGTCACTTTGCCCGCACTCGGCTTTTGTGCCTGGAAAACACCTGGAGTGGCTACGCCTTGCCCATGGACTACCTGGCGCAGACCACGTCCCTGGCACGCGGCCATGGGCTGGCAGTGCACCTGGACGGCGCGCGATTGTTCAACGCGGCAGCGGCTTTGGCACAAGCTGAATGGTCCGTTCGGGCTGAGCCCGTCGAAGCCGCTGCAGGCACGTCGACCAGCGCAGTGGGAACGGGGCTTTCCGCTGAACTCGTGGCTTTGGCGGCACGGCGCATTGCCAGCCACTTTGACAGCGTGTCGGTGTGCTTTAGCAAGGGCCTGGGCGCGCCGGTGGGTTCGGCGCTGTGCGGCAGCAAAGAATTCATTGCCCGCGCCCACCGCGTTCGCAAGATGACCGGCGGCGGCATGCGCCAGACGGGCTTGTTGGCGGCGGCAGCGAGCCACGCGCTCGAGCACCACCTGGAGCGCCTGGCAGATGACCACGCTCTGGCGCAGCGCCTGGCGCAGGGCCTGCGGGGTATTGCGGGCTTGCAAGTGCGCTCTGCCCAAACCAATATTGTTTTTGTCGATGTGGCCGATGGCCGGGCCCCTGACTTACTGGCTTTTCTCAAAGCGCGCGGCGTGCTGGCCACCGGCCTGATTGGCCTGCGTTTTGTCACCCACCTGGATGTGGATGCGGCGGGCATTGACCGCGCGGTCGATGCCATCCGGGCTTTTTTCAGCCCTGGCGGCCAGCCCGCCAGGGTGCCGGCCTGATGTTTGTTGATTTTGGCTGGCGTCTGGTCATGGCAGACAATCCGTGCTGATTCTATTTTTTCTACCTTCAGATCTGCGTCGTACTTGAAAGCGTCTCATGTCCTCTTTGTCCAAGATCACTCCCCAGGAAGCGCTGCAGCGCACCATCGAGCACCGTGAGATTTTTCACGACGAGATGCTTCACATCATGCGAATGATCATGGGCGGCGAGATGTCGCCCGTCATGATGGCCGCGCTGATCACCGGCTTGCGCGTTAAAAAAGAAACCATCGGCGAAATCACCGCAGCCGCGCAAGTCATGCGTGAGTTTTCGACCAAGGTCCATGTGGCCGACAAGACACACTTGGTGGACATCGTCGGCACCGGGGGTGACGGCTCGCACACCTTCAATATCTCGACTTGCTCGATGTTCGTCGCAGCCGCCGCCGGCGCCAAAGTCAGCAAGCATGGCGGGCGCAGCGTCAGCAGCAAGTCGGGCAGCGCCGATGTGCTCGAAGCCCTGGGCCTGAACATCAATTTGCAGCCCGCCGCCATTGCCCGCTGCATCGAAGAGGTCGGCGTCGGTTTCATGTTCGCGCCCAACCACCACCCGGCCATGAAAAACGTCGCCCCCATCCGCAAGGAACTCGGCGTGCGCACCATCTTCAACATCCTGGGCCCGCTGACCAACCCGGCCGGCGCGCCCCATATTTTGATGGGCGTGTTTCACTCCGACCTGGTCGGTATTCAGGTGCGCGCCCTGCAAAGGCTGGGCGCTGAGCATGCGCTGGTGGTTTACGGCAAAGACGGCATGGACGAAATCAGCCTGGGTGCCGCCACAGTGATTGGCGAGCTGAAAAACGGCGAGATCATCGAATACGAAATCCACCCCGAGGACTTCGGCCTGCCCATGGCCAGCAACCGTACCTTGCGCGTGGAAACGCCTGAGCAATCCAAGCAGATGCTGATGGGCGTGCTCAACGGCGAGCCCGGCGCTCCCAGCGACATCGTCGCGCTCAATGCCGGCGCTGCGCTTTATGCGGCCAATCTGACCGACAGCCTTCAGGGTGGCCTTGCCTTGGCGCGCGCTGCCATCAGCTCAGGCGCTGCACGCCGCAAGCTCGACGAGCTGGTGCTGGCCACGCAGCAGGGCTGAAGCGCTGGCGAGCCCGGCCTTCACAATAATTTTTTTTGACCAAACCAACACACCCACGACCATGAGCGACATTCTTGACAAAATCGTTGCAGTCAAACGCCAGGAGGTCGCTGCTGCCTTGGCGCGCAAGCCCTTGGCCGCTATGCGGGCAGATGCCGAATCGCGGGTGCTGACGCGCGACTTCGTGGGCGCCATGCGCGCCAAGATCGCTGCAGGCCTGCCGGCGGTGATCGCCGAAGTCAAAAAAGCCAGCCCGTCCAAGGGCGTGTTGCGCGCCGATTTCATTCCGGCCGACATTGCGCAGAGCTACGCTGAACACGGCGCGGCCTGCCTGTCGGTGCTGACTGACCAGCAGTTTTTTCAGGGCAGTGTCGATTACCTCAAGCAGGCCCGCGCGTCTTGTGACCTGCCGGTTTTGCGCAAGGATTTCATGGTCGACCTCTACCAGGTCTATGAAGCGCGTGCCATGGGCGCGGACTGTATTTTGCTGATTGCCGCCTGCCTGGACGATGCCCAAATGCAGAGCCTGGAGGCGCTGGCAATGTCACTGGACATGGCGGTGCTGGTCGAGGTGCACGACGGGGCTGAACTGCAGCGCGCACTTCAATTGAAAACACCTTTGCTGGGCATTAACAACCGCAATCTCAAAACCTTCGAAGTCTCCCTGGACACCACCCTGGGGCTGCTCAAAGACGTGCCTGCGGGCCATTTGCTGGTGACGGAGTCGGGCATCAGCACGGTGGCCGATGTGCAGCGCATGCGATCTGCAGGCGTGCAAGCCTTTTTGGTGGGTGAGGTGTTTATGCGCGCCGACGAGCCGGGTCAGGCGCTGGCGGCGCTCTTTGCTTGATCGGCGCTTGCAAAACTTACCGTGCCAAAAAACTCCAAGCTCGCTGAGACTGGCGCGCAGACAGACTTTGGTTTTACAGCGCCCGCCGCAGCGCTGTCGGCGCCCAATCGCCTGACGGCCTGGCGACCCGCCCATTGGCCGGCGGACCGCAGCTGGATGCCCTTGCTTCAGGCCTTCTGGGTCAGCCCGCCCGGGCTGGCGCTCTGCGCCTTTGTGGCGCAGCGACTGGCCGCCGGCGCCGTCATTTACCCCGAGCAGCCCTTGCGGGCCCTGGAACTCACGCCTTTGGCGGGGGTTCGCGTTGTCATTGTGGGCCAGGACCCTTACCACGGGCCTGATCAGGCCCAGGGCTTGGCTTTTTCAGTGCAAGCGGGTCAGCGCTTGCCCCCCAGCCTGCGCAATATCTTCAGTGAAATTGAACGGGACTTGCCCCCTGCACGGGTAACAAGCGTTCAGGCCCTGGCCCCGCGCGGTGGCGAGCTGGGGTCCTGGGCCCGGCAGGGCGTGCTCCTGCTCAACACCTGCCTGACGGTCGAATCTGGTGCACCCGGCAGCCACGCCAAACAAGGTTGGGAAGCGCTCACTGACAGTATAATTAAGGCAGTTGCTGATTCTGACTCGCCAACGGTGTTCATGCTTTGGGGTGCTCATGCCCAGGCCAAACAGGCGCTGGTCAGCTCCGGCCGGCATCTGGTTCTGACAGCCAACCATCCTTCACCGCTTTCAGCCCGCCGCCCGCCCCGTCCTTTTGTGGGTTGCGGCCACTTTTCCGCCGCCAACGCCTGGCTGGAACGGCACGGTCGCGGGGCTGTTTTATGGTAGTGCACCCGCCGAAAACCGTGGCATAATCCGAGGTTCACTTGCTGGATGGGTGTCCGAGTGGTTAAAGGAGGCAGACTGTAAATCTGTTCGCTAACGCGTACGCTGGTTCGAATCCAGCCCCATCCACCACATCTCAGGACGCGCCGTGGGTTTAGGCCTCGGTTTTGCCTTGGATGAAAGGGGTGAGCGGCTCGCAGCTGGTCTATGAATTGGTTCGGGTTAGTGGCAAGTCGGTGAGAAATAGTGCAGAGCTGCGGGAGTAGTTCAATGGTAGAACCCTAGCCTTCCAAGCTAATGACGCGGGTTCGATTCCCGTCTCCCGCTCCAGCCCTGGCTTTTGTGAGGCCTTGGCTCCTAGAGTTTTGCTGTTTTTTGCCGGTGTGTTGTTGGGGTTTTAAGTGTTTTCGCAGTGGCCCATTTGGCTCAGTGGTAGAGCACTCCCTTGGTAAGGGAGAGGTCGCGGGTCCGATTCCCGCAATGGGCACCATATTTGGAGCTGGCGCAGCGTTAATGTCGTTGTTGCCAGCCGTTTTAACAGGTTTTTTGTAACTTCTCGGAGTTGAAAATGGCAAAAGAAAAATTCACACGAACCAAGCCCCACGTCAACGTTGGTACGATCGGCCACGTCGACCACGGCAAGACCACATTGACAGCGGCCATCACGACTGTGTTGGCGGCCAAGTTTGGCGGCACCGCCAAGGGCTACGACCAAATTGACGCGGCACCGGAAGAAAAGGCCCGCGGCATCACCATCAACACCGCTCACGTGGAATACGAGACAGCCAACCGCCACTACGCGCACGTTGACTGCCCGGGCCACGCTGACTATGACAAAAACATGATCACCGGCGCTGCCCAAATGGACGGCGCTATTCTTGTTTGCTCGGCCGCTGACGGCCCGATGCCCCAGACCCGCGAGCACATCCTGCTGGCCCGCCAGGTGGGTGTTCCTTACATCATCGTGTTCCTGAACAAATGCGACATGGTGGACGACGCTGAACTGCTCGAATTGGTCGAGATGGAAGTGCGCGAGTTGCTCGACAAGTACGACTTCCCGGGCGACGCCACCCCCATCATCCACGGCTCAGCCAAGC
>JAIPDA010000150.1 GCA_021737905.1 Rhodoferax sp. | reverse complement strand
GCCACCGGAAGGCGCAATCACCGCCACCACCTTGGGCATTTCATTCAAACGCATGAGCCGGTAGTCATGGAAGTTGGACTGCTCGATGCGCCCGTCCTTGACCGTCATTTCACCCCAGAAAATAGCGCTCAGGCCGTGCACCACGCTGCCCTGAATCTGCGCCTCGATGTTGTCTGGGTTGACGGCATAGCCCGGGTCAATGCCCATGACCACGCGGTGAATCTTGACCTCTCCTTTGGCATTGACAGCGACCTCGCAAACGCACGCGGTATAGCTGCCATAGCCTTCGGTTTCTGCAATGCCGCGGAACACGCCCGGTGGCAGCGCGCCGCCCCAGTTCGCGGCCTTGGCCACGGCCTCCAGAATGCCGCGGTCGCGCGCGGCTTTGGGGCCCAGCATGTTCAGGCGAAAGGCCAGCGGGTCCTTGCCGGCGGCGTGCGCCAGCTCGTCGACAAAGCACTCGCGCATGTACGGGTTTTGGGAGTGCCCGACGGTGCGCCAGAAACCCACCGGCACGTTGGTGTTGCGCTGCGCGTAGTCCACCAGGCTGTTGGGAATGTCGTACGGGTGGTCGTTGAAAGACGCCACCGCCTGGCCATCCACGCCTTTGGGCAGCGGCAGCTTGAGCAGGGTGGCCAGAATCGACGGCGCGCTGACGCGGATGTGCAGCGCGTCAACCTTGCCGTTGGCGTCAATGGCCCCCTTAAAGCGCACCAGACTGGCCGGGCGGTACAGGTCGTGCTGTGTGTCTTCTTCACGAGACCAGATCATCTTGACCGGCTTGCCGGCCATGGCCTTGGCGATCATCACACCTTGGCGCGTGAAGTCCTGCGAGCTCTTGCGGCCCAAGCCGCCGCCCAGCTGCATGGGGTGCACCTTGACCTTGTCTTGCGCCACGCCGGCCGTGGCCGCAGAGACCGCCAAAGTGGCCTCGGGGTTTTGCGTGGAAGTCCAGACCTCCAGCGAGTCACCCTGCAGCCAGGCCGTGCAGACCATGGGCTCCATGGTGGCATGCGCCAGATAGGGCGTGAAGTACTCGGCCTCGTACACCTTGCTGGCGCCGGCCAGCGCTTGCACGGTGTTGCCGTCGTTGCGGGCCACAGCCAGTTCGTTCTGCACCATGCCGGCCTGGAAATTGGCCATGATGGCCGCACTGGTAAGGGTGCCGTGCTCGCCGGTATCCCAATCGATGGCCACTTCGCGCAGCGCCTCTTTGGCACGCCACCAGTTGTCGGCCACCACCGCCACAAACTCACCGAGGTTGAGCACTTGCACAATGCCGCGGCGGTTTTGCACCTTGGACGCGTCCATGCTTTTGACCCGGCCGTTGAACACCGGGCAAGCGGCCACGGCGGCATGGAGCATGCCCGGCAACTGCGCGTCAATACCGTAACGAATCTCGCCGGTGACGATGGCCGGAATGTCCACCCGGGGAATCGACTTGCCGATGATTTTCCAGTCCTTGGGGTCTTTGAGTTTGACTTCTTTGGGCGCCTCCAGCTTGGCGGCGGCCGCAGCCAGCTTGCCGTAACTCAAAGAACGCTTGCTGGCCAGGTGTTGCACCCGGCCCAGCGCCGTGCTGCATTCGGCAGCCGGCACGCCCCAGCTTTGCGCCGCAGCCGCTACCAGCATGTGGCGGGCAGTGCCACCGGCCTGGCGCAAGTACGCTTGCGAATTGCGGATGGTGCGGCTGCCGACCGTGGCCATGTCGCCGTACACCCGCTTTTGCCGCAGGTTGTCGTGCGCGGTGGCGTATTCGATGCGGACTTTCTTCCAATCGGCGTCCAGCTCCTCGGCCACCATCATGGGCGCGGAGGTGCGGCTGCCCTGGCCCATCTCGGTGCGGGCATAGCGGATGACGATGGTGTCGTCAGGCTGGATCTCGATCCAGGCATTCAGACGCGGCGTGTCGGCAGCATCTGCTTTTTCAGGCAAGTAAAAAGCCAGGCTGAGGCCGGCTGCGGCGGTGGCCGAGACCTGCAAAAAGTGGCGGCGGTCCAGGCCGGTGGTGGTGGTGGTGGTACTGGTTTTCATGCGCGCACCCCTTTGGCGGCGACCGCGTGAATGGCTTTGCGGATGCGGGCGTACGTGCCGCAGCGGCAGATGTTGGTCATGGCCGCGTCAATGTCCTGGTCGCTGGGCTTGGGCTTTTTCTTGAGCAAGGCCACAGCCGCCAGCATCTGGCCGCCCTGGCAGTAACCGCACTGCGGCACCTGGTGCTCTACCCAGGCCTGTTGCACCGGGTGCAGCTTGCCCTTGGATGCCAGGCCTTCGATGGTGATGACCTGCTGGCCGGCCGCAGCCGACACCGGGTAAGAGCAAGAGCGCACCGGCTCGCCGTTGAGCAAGACCGTGCAGGCGCCGCACTGGGCCACGCCGCAGCCGAATTTAGGACCTTTGATGTCGAGTTCGTCACGCAAGGCCCACAAAAGAGGCATGTCGGGTTCGATGTCGAGTTCGTGTGCTTTTCCGTTGACTTTGAGTTTCATGAAACCGGTGCCTCCAATGTGTGAAGCCTGCACATTAGACGATTGTCAGCAAAATATCAATCGTGCTAACCAGACACATCAACAGCGCGTGGCTATTCAAGGCAGCGCCGCGCAGCAAACGCGGGCTGGGCGTGTGTCACCAGCGTTAGGCGGGACCCACGCCGATAGGCGCTGGCGCGGTCAACACAATCCGGCTGAACAGCCGGTCGTAGAAGGGGTCCCGCACGCCGGCGGCCAAGGGGTCGTGGTGCGCACCAAAGGCATTATTGAGCGCGAGCCAATCCTCTTCGTCCAGCAAGCTTTCGGCCAAGGGCAAGAGCTCGACCTCTTCGGTGTGCATGTGCGCAAGGTAAAAGGCCAGGTAAATTTGCGCAGCGCCAGTGAACTCCAGCCGGCGCGACTCGCCAAGCAGCTCCCAGGCCAGCAGCAAGTGCTGCAACTCACGCACTCTGTCCTGGCCGCTGGCATGCTCGGCCTCAAGCCGGCTGACAACACCAAGCAGCTCGGGCGCAACGCGCACCAAGCGCGGAAACAGCAAGTCCGACTCTTTGGGGTGGTGTATGCGCTCGGGAAATTCATCGATATAAAACAGCATGGCACGCAGAACATCAAAAAACCGCTCCGGCTGGTCTCCGGGGCCGCGCTCAATCATCAGCGCCAGAGAGCGCAACATGGCCGACAAAGCGGCATGCTCTTCACGAATAATTTTCAGGGCCAATTGAGACATTGCAACTCCAAGCGCACAGCAGGACAAGGGCCAGTGTGGCCGGCTTCACGGCCGCCGGCGTTGATGCAGGTCAAGAAGGCTTAAGCCGCCAGCGTTTGAGCAAGAGCGCGTTAGACAAAACGCTCACACTCGACAGTGCCATGGCAGCCCCTGCCAAGACCGGGTTCAGGTAGCCCAGCGCCGCCAACGGTATGCCGGCCACGTTGTAGGCAAAGGCCCAGAACAGGTTTTGCCGGATTTTCATGACGGTGCGGCGGGAAATCTCCAGCGCGCCCTCAACCAGCGACAGATCGCCACGCATCAGCGTGATACCCGCCGCATGCATGGCGACATCCGTGCCGGTGCCCATGGCCATGCCAACGTCTGCTGCCGCCAGCGCCGGCGCGTCATTCACGCCATCGCCGACCATGACTACAGTGCCCCCACGCTTGTCGCTACGCGTACTGCGCTGCCCCCCGAGGGGGTGCATTTTTCCTTGGGGCGGCCCGGCGGAAAAATCGGTGCCCCCGCGCTCGTCGCTTCGCGTACTGCGCTGCCCCCCGAGGGGGTGTATTTTTCCTTGCTTAAGCTCGGCCACCAGGGCGGCTTTGTCACCCGGCAGCACTTCGGCCATCACCTCGTGGGCGTGCAGGCCCAGGCGCTCGCCCATGGCCAGGGCGGCGCCGCGGTTGTCGCCTGAGATCATGACAATGCGCAGGCCACGCGCACGCAAGGAGGCCAGGGCTTCACGGGCGCCGGGCTTGGGTTCGTCGGCGAAGGCCATCAGCGCGCGCAGCACCAGGCCCTCGGGCCGGCGCTCGGCCAGTGCCGACAAGGTGGCGCCGCCTTTTTGCAGGCGCTCTGCTTCGCTTTGCAAGGGGCCCAGGCTCACCCCCAAGTCCTCAAACCAACGCAAGCTGCCGATCAGATAGGGCACGCCGGCTACCAGCCCCTCGGTTCCCCGCCCCGCAATAGCGCGCAGATCTTCTGGCGCAAGCACCGGTATATCGCGCGCATTGGCTGCGGCCAGCACAGCGCGCGCCAGCGGGTGCTCACTGCCGCTTTGCAAGCTGGCCGCTGCACTCCATTGCATCGCCTCATCGGCGCCGGCAGCAGGCACAAAGGCCACCAGACGGGGCTGGCCGATGGTCAGGGTGCCGGTTTTGTCAAAGGCCACGGTGTCGGCGCGGTAAGCCAGCTCCAGCGCCTCTGCGTCTTTGATCAAAATACCTTCGCCCGCCGCCACGCCGGTGCCGGCCATGATGGCCGCCGGCGTCGCCAAGCCCAAAGCACAGGGGCAGGCAATTACCAGCACCGCCACCGCGCGTATCAACGCCACCTCCAGCGGCTCACCCATGGCCAGCCAGCCCAAGAGCGTGGCCAGTGCAATCAACAGCACCACCGGTACAAACACAGCGGCCACCTGGTCCACCTGCCGCTGAATGGGCGCTTTGGCAGCTTGTGCGTCTTGCACCAGATCGATGATTTTGGACAGCACAGTGTCGCGCCCGACCGCGCTCACCCGAATGAGCATGCGGCCGTCGCCGTTGATGCTGCCACCCGTGAGCGCAGCGCCCGGCGCTTTGGTCACCGGCAGCGGCTCGCCGGTGAGCATCGATTCATCGAGTTGGGAGCGGCCTTCTTGCAGCACGCCGTCTACGGGCACGCGCTCGCCGGGCAACACGACCACGCTGTCATCAACCAACAACTCCAGCACGGGCACGTCGGCCTGTTCGCCGTTTTTCAAAATCACATGCGCCAGCGCCGGCCGCAGCGCATGCAGAGCGCGAATCGCGGCAGTGGTCTGGCGCTTGGCGCGCGTCTCCAGCCATTTACCCAACATCACCAAAGAAATGACGACCGCGGAGGCCTCGAAATACAAGTGCGGCATGCTGCCGGCTTGAGCGCTCCACCACAACCACACCGACAAACCCCAACCCGCACTCGTGCCAATGGCCACCAGCAAATCCATGTTGCCGGTACGCGCCTTGAGCGCATGCCAGCCGGCCCGGTAAAAGCGCGCGCCCAACACAAACTGCACCGGTGTGGCCAGGCAAAACTGCAGCCAGGCCGGCAGCATCCAATGACGCCCGGCCAGATCCGCCAGCATGGGCAGCACCAGTGGCGCAGCCAGGGCCAGGGCCAGCGCAACCGGCGCAAAGCCGGCCCAGGCAGAAGGCTCGCGGACGTCGTCCATCAGGTCTGTTTCGCGCACGCCGTAACCCGCCTCTCGCACGGCGCGCCGCAGCAAGGCCGGCGTGGCGGCGGGGGAGGCGTAACGCACGCGAGCCGACTCGGTGGCCAGGTTGACGGTAGCCTCTAAAACGCCAGGCAGCTTTTTCAGCGCCCGCTCAACCCGCCCCACACAAGAGGCGCAGGTCATGCCCTCAATGCCGATGTCCGTCGCCGATTCCGTGGTGACGCCATCCATAGCTCCAACAGAAAATGAGGTGGCGATGGGCGTGTTCATGACCCGAGCTTAAACCTTGCCGCAGTGCCGGGCCGGGACTATGCTCAGAACATCCCACCATGGAGGCTTCTGATGC
>JAIPDA010000149.1 GCA_021737905.1 Rhodoferax sp. | reverse complement strand
ACCCGCGAGCCTTCCATGCAGGCTGGCCACATTGTTTGGCACGACTGCGGAGCGTCCAAAGACCTGAGCGTGCTGCGGCCTGTGGAGGCACCTTTCAGTGCGACCGGCGGGCTCAAGCTGCTGCAAGGTAATTTGGGTCGTAGCGTGATCAAGGTGTCGGCTGTGCCTGAAGACCGGCATGTGATCGAAGCGCCGGCCCGGGTGTTTGATTCGCAGGAAGAACTGCACCAGGCTTTCAATGCGGGCGAGCTGGCGCGCGACGTGATTTGCGTGGTGCGCTGGCAGGGCCCGCAAGCCAATGGCATGCCCGAGCTGCACAAGCTCACGCCGCCGCTGTCGGTCTTGCAGGGTCAGGGTTTCAAAGTGGCACTGGTCACCGACGGCCGCATGAGCGGTGCTTCGGGCAAGGTGCCGGCGGCCATCCATGTGTCGCCGGAAGCAGCGGCCGGCGGGGCGCTGGCCAAAGTGCGCGACGGCGATGTGATACGGATGGACAGCCTGAAGGGCGAGTTGCGCGTGCTGGTGACAGACGCAGAGTGGGCTGCACGAACGCCGGCTGAAATGCCCGAAACCTTGCGCCTGAGTAATTCCATGGGCATTGGTCGTGAACTGTTCACGGGCATGCGCCGCCAGGCCCTGACAGCCGAAGAAGGAGCTGCGTCATGGCTTTGATTCAACACGGCGACAAGCTCACGGCCTTGCAAGCGATGCAAGACGCGCCGGTGATTCCTGTGATTGTTTTGCATGACATCCAGCACGCGGTACCGCTGGCGCGGGCGCTGGTGGCCGGTGGCATTCGCATGCTCGAAGTCACCTTGCGCACGCCGCAAGCGCTGGCTTGTTTAGAAGCGATTGCCCGCGAGGTACCCGATGCCGTGGCCGGCGCCGGCACGGTGCGCAGCGCTGCCGATGTTGAGGCCAGCCTGCGGGCCGGTGCGCGCTTTGCGGTCAGCCCGGGCTACACCCAGGCCTTGGGCCGGGCTTGCCGCGAAGCCGGTTTGCCGCTCTTGCCCGGCGTCGCCACGGGCAGCGAAATCATGATGGCGCAGGAAGACGGCTACACCGAGCTGAAGTTTTTCCCGGCCATGCAGGCGGGCGGGCCGGCCATGCTCAAGGCCTGGGGCGGGCCTTTCATTGATGTGCGCTTTTGCCCGACCGGGGGGGTGAGCCTGGCCAATGCGCCGGAGTTTCTGGCTTTGCCCAACGTGGCCTGCGTGGGTGGCTCCTGGCTGGTGCCGGCCGATGCTTTGGCTGCCGGTGACTGGGCTCGCATCACCACGCTGGCCCGCGAAGCCAGCACCTTGCCGCGGCGCGCAGCCTGAGGGCGCTCTAGCGCAGTCCGGCGCCGGCCGCGTTGTCTTTGCGCTCGATCAGCTCGACTTTGTAGCCATCAGGGTCGGTCACAAAGGCAATGACAGTGCTGCCGCCCTTGACCGGACCGGCCTCGCGCGTCACCTGGCCGCCGGCAGCCCTGATTTTGTCGCAGGCGGCATAGGCGTCGGGCACGCCCAGCGCAATGTGGCCATAGGCCGTGCCCATGTCGTATTTTTCTACCCCGTGGTTGTAGGTCAGCTCCAACTCGGCGTGATCCGGGTTGCTGCCGTAGCCGACAAAAGCCAGGCTGTATTTGTACTCGGGGTTTTCTGAACGCCGGATCAGCGTCATGCCCAGCACCTGGGTGTAAAACTCAATCGAACGCTCAAGGTTGCCGACGCGCAGCATGGTGTGAAGAAGTCGCATGGAAGTTTCCGCTGGTTAAAAAAGGTGGACGCCAACATTGGAGGAGAAAAACCATTGTGCTTCAAACCAACACAGGCGCCAGCCACTGAGCTGCAGCCTCTGCTAGCATTGTTTTTTGCTTACCGGGCTGACGCATGAAACTCATTGACTCTATCCTCACCCAAGCCGCCTCCATCGCCAGTGTGCGACGCGATATTCATGCGCACCCTGAGCTGTGTTTTGAAGAGCTGCGTACCGCCGAACTGGTGGCAGAGCAACTCAGCAGCTGGGGCATCGAAATGCACCGCGGCATGGGCACCACCGGGGTTGTCGGCATCATTCATGGGCGCGACGGTGGCGCTTGCGGTCGCGGCATCGGGCTGCGTGCCGACATGGACGCGCTGCCCATGCAGGAGTTCAACCAGTTCGCGCATGCCAGCACCGCGCCAGGCAAGATGCACGCCTGCGGTCACGACGGCCACACCGCCATGCTGCTGGCGGCCGCCCAACACCTGGCCAAAAACCGTGATTTCGACGGTACGGTTTACCTGATCTTTCAGCCGGCCGAAGAGGGCGGCGGCGGCGCCCGCGAGATGATCAAGGACGGCCTGTTTGACAAGTTCCCCATGCAAGCCGTCTTTGGCATGCACAACTGGCCGGGCGCGCCTGTGGGCACTTTTGCAGTGAGTGCCGGCCCGGTGATGGCGTCTAGCAACGAGTTCAAGATCACCATCCGCGGCAAGGGTGCTCATGCGGCATTGCCGCACAACGGCATCGACCCGGTGCTGGTGGCTTGCCAGCTGGTGCAGGCTTTTCAGACCATCATCACGCGCAACAAAAAGCCGGTGGACGCCGGCGTGATCTCGGTCACCATGATCCACGCCGGCGAGGCCACCAATGTGATTCCTGATACCTGCGAGTTGCAAGGCACGGTGCGCACTTTCAGTGTTGAAGTGCTCGACATGATCGAGGCGCGCATGCAAGCGCTGACCGAGCAGCTGTGTGCCGGCTTTGGCGCGAGTGCCGACTTCGCGTTTTCACGCAACTACCCGCCCACCATCAACAGCGCAGCAGAGGCGGACTTTGCCCGCAAGGTCATGACCGGTATCGTGGGCGCAGACCAGGTGCTGATGCAGGAGCCCACCATGGGCGCTGAAGATTTCGCCTACATGCTGCAGGCCAAGCCGGGGGCTTATTGCTTTATCTCCAACGGTGACGGTGCGCACCGCGAGATGGGCCACGGCGGCGGGCCCTGCATGTTGCACAACCCGAGCTACGACTTCAACGACGATTTGATACCGCTGGGCGGCACTTACTGGGTTGAGCTGGCCACGCAGTGGCTGGCTGCGCCCGCCAAGGCTTGAGCGCTGCCTTTCAGACCGTGTAGTTCAGCGCCATGCGCCCGCCGTCCACCACCACGATCTCGCCGGTGATGTAGCTGGCCGCATCGCTGGCCAGAAAGGCCACGGTGTCGGCGATCTCGGCCGGCTCGCCCAGACGCCGCAGCGGTGTGCGGCTCATGATGCGGGCCTTGGCTTCTTCGCTGGTCAGCACGGCTTTGGCTGCCAGTTCGGTGGCAATGGTGCCGGGCGCCACGGCATTGACGCGAATCCCCTTGTCGGCCAGCGCCAGCGCCATCACGCGGGTGAGCTGGTTGATGCCGCCCTTGCTGACGTTGTAGCTGGCGATGCTGGGAATGGCCAGTGTGCCGTTGACCGAGCTCATGTTGACGATGCTGCCTCGCCCGGCCCGGGCCATGTCACGCGCCACAGCTTGGGCCACCAGAAAAGCGCCCTTCAGGTTCACGCGCAGCACCGCGTCAAAGTCGGCTTCGGTGATGTCTAAAAAATCACAGGCTTTGAAAATACCGGCGTTGTTGACCAGCACGTCAATGCAGCCATGCGCGGTGATGGCAGCGGCCACCAGCGCATCAACTTGGGCCTTGTCGCCCACGTCGCAATGCACATACAAGCCGCCTAATTCGCTGGCCAGCGCAGCGCCGCGTGTGTCATCGATGTCGGCGATCACCACCAGGGCGCCTTCGCGGGCAAAGCGCCGGCAGCAGGCTTCACCGATGCCTTGCGCGCCGCCCGTGACCAGGCAGACACGGCCGGCCAGGCCAAAAGACATCAGGGTGTTGTTGTCAGTGCTGGCGTTCATGCCCGCATGGTACCTGCCCATGCAGCTTCAAAGCCGGCAGCGCTCTCGGCGACTTGGGCGGGCGTCATGCCGGGTTTGAACAGCGCTGAGCCGATGCCAAAGCCGTTGGCGCCGGCAGCGCGAAAAGCGGGCATGTTGAGCGGTGAAATGCTGCCCACGGGCAAGACCAGCGTCTCGGCCGGCAGCACGGCGCGCAGGGCTTTGAGCACCATGGGCGTGATCATTTCGGCGGGGAATATTTTCAGGCCGCTGGCACCGGCGGCCAGTGCGGCAAAGGCTTCACTGGCCGTCATGACGCCGGGCAGGCAGACCATGCCCAGGCGCACAGCTTCGGCCACCACCGCAGGATTGAAGTTGGGCGAGACGATCAGCTCGCCGCCGGCGGAATGCACCTGGCGCACATCCTCGGACGTGAGCACCGTGCCGGCACCCACCAAAGCCTGCGGAAAAGACTTGCGCAAGGTGGCAATGCTTTGCAGCGGCTGGGGTGAATTCAGCGGCACTTCAATGAGGTCCCAGCCGGCGTCCACCAAAACCTGGCCGACCGCCAGCGCCTCTTGAGGGTGCAGGCCGCGCAAGATGGCGACCAGCGGCAGGCGGGCCATGGCGGTCTTGAACTTAGTGCGGGGTGTCATGGCGTTCAGTGGTTGTCGCGCGGCACGAATGAGCCGCGTTTGCCGACCAGAAAGTCCAGGTCAGCGCCTTCGTCGGCCTGCAGCACGCGGTCAATGTAAAGCTTCCAGTAGCCCGATGTCAGCGGTGGCTCGGGCGCCTTCCAGCTTTCGCGGCGGCGCGCCAGTTCTTCGTCGCTCACATGCAGGTGCAGGCGGCGGGTAGGCACATCCAGCTCGATCATGTCGCCGTTGTGCACCAGCGCCAGGGGACCACCGGCAGCCGCTTCAGGTGCGGTGTGCAAGATCACGGTGCCGTAGGCGGTGCCGCTCATGCGGGCGTCGCTGATGCGCACCATGTCGGTGATGCCTTTGCGCAGCACCTTGGGCGGCAGTGGCATGTTCCCGACTTCGGCCATGCCGGGGTAGCCCTTGGGGCCGCAGTTCTTAAGCACCATCACGCAGTTCTCGTCAATGTCCAGGGTCTCGTCGTCAATGCGGGCGTGAAAGTCTTCAATGGTTTCAAACACCACAGCGCGACCGGTGTGCACCATGAGTGCAGGCGTGGCGGCGCTGGGCTTGATGACCGCGCCACGTGGCGACAGGTTGCCGCGCAGCACAGCGATACCGGCTTTTTCTTTGAAGGGCGCAGACAGCGGCTTGATCACATCGGCATTGAAGTTCTCAGCGTCAGCGATGTTGGCGGCCACTGTCTGGCCATTGGCGGTGACGAGGTCCAAATGCAGGTGCTGCGAAATTTCTTTCATCACCACCGGCAGGCCGCCGGCGTAGCAGAAATCTTCCATCAGGTACTTGCCTGAGGGCTGCAAGTTGACCAGGCAGGGCAGCTCGCTGGCCAGGCGGTCAAAGTCGTCCACCGTGAGTTTGAGTCCCACTCGTCCGGCAATGGCTATCAGGTGAATCACCGCGTTGGTCGAACCACCAATGGCCGCCAGGGTCTTGATGGCGTTTTCAAAGGCTTCGCGGGTGAGGATTTTGGACAGCAGCTGGTCTTCGTGCACCATGGCCACCGCGCGGCGGCCGGCCATGCGGGCCAGAACATTGCGCCGGCCATCGACAGCCGGGTAGGCGGCATTGCCGGGCAGGCCCACGCCCAGGGCTTCGACCATGCTGGCCATGGTGCTGGCTGTGCCCATGGTCATGCAGTGGCCGTGGCTGCGGTGCATGCAGCTTTCGGCTTCAAAAAACTCTTGCAGCTTCAAGGTGCCGGCGCGCACCTGCTCACTCATGCTCCACACGCCGGTACCCGAGCCGAGTTCCTGGCCGCGCCATT
>JAIPDA010000148.1 GCA_021737905.1 Rhodoferax sp. | reverse complement strand
AAAGGCCGCAAGCGCCTGGCCGTCTAAGAAGCCGGCCGCGGGCCCACAGGCGCCGGAATTGAGGCGACTTCAAACCCGTGCCCAGTTTCAGGCTGTTCTGGCCGGAACTACCGTGGCCAAAAGCGAGCACTTTGCGCTTCACCGCAGCAGTTTGCCGGCACAAATGATGCTCGGGGCTGAAAACAAAAGCGCGGAGCCAAACACAAGCCGCCCCCTTTTTTCTCCGTCATTTGATCTTTGGATCGGCGCCATGGTGCCGAAACGCTGGGCCAAACGGGCCGTCACACGCAACGCCATCAAAAGGCAAATTTACAACGTGAGTGCCGAATTTTCACCCCGACAACGTCCGGCCGCATTTGTGGTCAGGCTGCGGCGTGACTTTTCGCGCACAACCTTCCCAAGCGCCACCTCAGACCACCTCAAGCTGGCTATCAGGTCTGAACTTTTGGCGCTCATGCGCGAAGGCGAGCAATTGGCATGAGCAAAGCGCACAAACTGATGCTGCGCGTGTATGGCTTGCCGCAAGCCGGCTTGATTTTGCTCATCAAAGGCTATCGCTTGTTGCTCAGCCCTTCTTTGGGTTCTGCCTGCCGGTTTGAGCCTAGCTGCTCCGCGTATGGCCTGGAAGCGCTCGAACGGCATGGCGCGGTCGCCGGCACGGGCTTGACACTTTGGCGACTGGCGCGTTGCCACCCCGGGTGTGATGGCGGCCATGACCCGGTGCCAGCAGCGCCTAAGCGAACAACATTTCCCCTTTTTTCACGCTGGGTTACTCCGGTGACTCAAACCCCTTCTAAAAAGAAACCGTCATGAACGACATCCGGCGCACCATTTTGTGGGTGATTTTTGGTTTTTCCATGGTCCTTTTGTGGGACCAGTGGCAGGTATTCAACGGTCAAAAGCCGACGTTCTTTCCGCCTGCCACCACTGCGGCCAAACCGCCAGCGGTCGCAACCACGCCAGCTAGCAGCGTGCCGGCAGGCGTGGCAGCTGTTCCCGGCACAACGGCACCGGTCGCCGCCGCCGTGCCGAGTGCAATACCGGCGACCCCTAGCGCCGACGCGCCAGCCGCCGCCGTCAAGAAAGAACGCATCGTCATAAGCAACGATGTGTTGACGCTGAGCTTTGACACGGAGGGCGCCGCACTGGTGGGCTCGGTGTTTACAAAATACGCAGACATGAACGATAAGAGCAAAGGTTTTGTGCTGCTCGACGAAAGCAACAGCCGTGTGTATGTGGCCCAAACCGGCTTGATAGGCACAAGCGGCGCGCCAAGCCTGCCAACGCACAAAACCCTCATGACGGCGCTTCCTGGCGAGCGAAAACTACAGCCCGGGCAGAACCAGGTCGAAATCAAATTTGAGTCCCCTGCGGTGGGCGGCGTCAAGCTGGTCAAAACTTACACGCTCAAGCGTGGTGCCTATGACCTGAGCGTTCGCCACGACATCGTCAACACCGGCAGCGAGGCCGTGGCACCGCAGCTGTATTTGCAACTTGTGCGCGATGGCAATAAACCGGAAGGCGAGTCTTCTTTTTACATGACATTCACCGGCCCGGCCATTTACACCGAAGCCAAAAAGTACCAGAAGGTGGAATTCAGCGACATTGAAAAAAACAAGGTTGATGTTGAAAAGAAAGCGACCAACGGTTTTGTTGCCATGGTTCAACATTACTTCGTTTCAAGCTGGATACTGGCAGACGGCTTGTCGCGAGATCTTTTCATGCGCAAGGTAGACAACAACCTGTACGCTGCCGGCATGATCACACCGCTGGAGAGCATTGCACCCGGTGCCAGCAAAAGCATAGAGGCCAAACTCTTTATCGGACCGCAAGAAGAAAAAGTTCTGGAAGCCTTGGCGCCCGGCTTGGAGCTGGTCAAGGATTACGGCTGGCTGACCATTCTGGCCAAGCCGCTGTATTGGCTGCTCGACAAGCTCTACAGCTTTATTCATAACTGGGGCTGGGCCATCATGGCCTTGGTCTTGCTGCTGAAAATCGCTTTTTACTGGCTCAATGCCAAAGCCTACGCCAGCATGGCCAAGATGAAGGCGATCAACCCCAAAATCATGGAGATGCGCGAGCGGCTTAAAGACAGGCCGCAAGAGATGCAGGTCGCCATGATGAAAATTTACAAGGAAGAAAAAGTCAACCCGATGGGCGGCTGCTTTCCGATCATGGTGCAGATCCCGGTGTTTATTGCGCTGTACTGGGTGCTGCTTTCCAGTGTTGAAATGCGCAATGCCCCATGGGTCATGTGGATTCATGACTTGTCGGCACCTGACCCCTACTTCATTTTGCCGGTGGTGATGACGCTGACGACCATGCTGCAAACAGCCCTGAATCCGGCGCCGCCGGATCCTCTGCAGGCCAAGCTGATGTGGTTCATGCCGCTGATTTTCAGTGTGATGTTCTTCTTCTTTCCGGCCGGCCTGGTGCTGTACTGGATCACGAACAACGTGCTGTCCATTGCGCAGCAGTGGATGATCAACACACGCATGGGTGTGCCGCCACAGTTCAACTTGCCGTCGTTTAAATAAACAAGGGCCGCGATGCGGCCCTTGTTGTTGGTGCGTGCGAAGGCAGCGCAAAACGCATAAGCCAAAATACCAGCCATGCTCGCACGCCAACTTGACCCCATCGTCGCAATTGCCACCGCCCCCGGGCGAGGCGCAGTGGGCATTGTTCGCATATCGGGCAAAGCCATTGTCCCCATCATGGACGCGCTGTGTGGCAAGCACCTTGTGCCCCGGCAGGCCAGCTACCTGGCGTTTCGCGATACGCAAGGGCAACCCATTGACCAGGGCCTGGCGCTTTTTTTCCCGGCACCAAATTCTTTCACCGGCGAAGATATGCTGGAGTTGCAAGCCCATGGCGGGCCAGTGGTGTTGCAACTGCTGCTGGCGCGTTGCCTGCAAGCAGCCACAGAAATCGATGCCACGACCGGACAGCCGCGCCTGCCGGGCTTGCGCGTAGCGCAGCCCGGTGAGTTCACCGAGCGCGCCTTTCTTAACGACAAAATTGATCTGGCGCAGGCCGAAGCCATTGCCGACCTGATCGACGCCAGCACCGAAACCGCGGCACGCTCTGCCGCGCGCTCACTCAGCGGTGAGTTTTCTAAAGAAGTCGCGGAATTGCTGGCCAAGCTGGTTCATTTGCGCATGCTGGTCGAGGCGACGCTTGATTTTCCGGAAGAAGATATCGACTTTTTGCAGCAGGCAGACGCCAGCGGTCAGCTGCAAAGCTTGCAGAGCAGCGTGGCCACGGTAATGCAGCGTGCAGTGCAAGGCGCCATCTTGCGAGAAGGCATCAAGGTGGTGATCGCCGGGCAACCTAACGCCGGGAAAAGCTCCTTGCTCAATGCGCTGGCCGGCGCTGACTTGGCCATCGTCACGGCCATCGCCGGCACCACGCGCGACAAAGTTTCCCAGCTGATCCAAATAGATGGTGTGCCCTTGCATGTGGTAGATACAGCCGGTTTGCGTGACCAAGATGCACCAGATATCGATCCGGTTGAAAAAATCGGCATTGCCCGTGCGTGGGAAGAAATTCAAAGCGCGGACGCCGTGCTGTTTTTGCACGACTTGACGCGCCAGCACATGCCGCAGCAAGCCGCCCTTGCTCAAGCCTACCGGGCCGCAGATGCAGAAATTCAATCTGTGCTGAGCAGCAAGTTGCCGCCAGCCACCCCGGTCATTCATGTTTGGAACAAAGTAGACGCCGCGTCCGATGCTGCGCTGCCCGAGGCCAGCGGCAGTGTGCGTATTTCAGCTAAGACGGGAGCCGGGCTGCAAGACTTGAAAACGCAGTTGCTGAAATTGGTGGGTTGGCAGTCGCCGCCGGAGGGTGTTTTTATGGCGCGGGAGCGGCATGTGCAGGCGCTGCAGCTAGTCACCAAACAATTAAGCCGGGCGGCTGCTCAGTTGCAAGCTCAAAAGCCGTCTTTGGATTTGTTGGCCGAAGACTTGCGCCAGGCCCAGCGCGCACTCAGCCAGATCACTGGCGAGTTCACACCCGATGATTTGTTGGGTGAAATCTTTTCTAAATTTTGTATCGGTAAATAAAACGCCGAAGGCTGCATGTGCTCAGAGCCTGCGCCAAAGATTCAAACCACCAGCTCCAGCGAACGCGCCAGCATCTCGCCCCTTGCAGACAAAATAAAAGCCTCACCAATGGCAGCCCATTCCCCGGTGATGGCGGTGATGTTCACCTGGTGGCTTACCCAAACCTCGAATTGACCCGGCGCGATGTCAAGCAGCCGTTGCCGCAAGACATGTGTTAGAGCAGGCTGGCGGCTGCTGTCATCGAAGGTGGAGTTCAGCGCCGCCAACACGGTGTGCTGCCCGAATGCCAAGTCTGCCGTGTCGCGGCAACGACACCAGGCGCTCGATTGCACGGCGCGCGCTTGCAACCGTTGGGACCGGAACCACTGGCCAATCCGGCGCGACTGCGCGCGTCCCGCGTCACTCAGAAGGCGTTGCGTGCTGCAATCGCCCAAGCGGAAATTGGGCGGGTCACCAACACCGGGCACAGTAGCGGCATGGCGAATCATCACTGCACAGCCACCTGTGCGTAGCAAACCGGCAAACCGCGAAGTTTCTTGTGCAAAAACGCCGGCGCCGCCCCCGGCTAACAGCAGGGTGAGTGCATCACGTCGGTTCATAGAGAGCGCCCTCTTAACAGCATTTCTTCGGCCAAAGCCAGGGCTTCCGGTGTGCCGGACAGCACCAGGGTGTCGCCGTTTTCAAGCGGCGTATCTTCTTGCGGCGGAATCTGTGTACCGTTGCTACGCCGCATGCTCATCACCTGCACCGCCACATTGCCAAGCCCTACATCGCGCAGCAAGACAGGATCTGGCCTGAGCGCAGGCGGCAGCGTGATGCTGGACAGGCGCTCTTGATCGATTTCGTCAACCGTGTCGTCATCAGCGCCGTGGAAATAACCGCGCAGAAGTTTGTAGCGCGCATCACGCTGCGCCTGCACCAGATGAATCACCCTGCGCATGGGCACGCCCACCAGGGCCAAGGCGTGGCTGGCCAGCATCAAACTGCCCTCAATCGCCTCAGGCACCACTTCGGTAGCGCCGGCGGCTTGCAGTTTCTCAATGTCCCGGTCGTCAACCGTGCGCACAATCACCGGCACCCCGGGTGCGTGAGCGCGAATATTGGCCAGCACCTTCAGTGCGCTGGCTGTGTCCAGGTAGGTCACCACCACAGCGCTGGCACGCGCCAGTCCGGCGGCCATCAGCGAAGGCGGCCGGACTGCGTCGCCGAACACCACCGACTCGCCGGCGGAGGCGGCCTGGCGCACACGGTCAGGGTCCAAGTCGAGCGCAATATATGGAATGTTTTCGGCGTTGAGCATACGGCCCAGGTTCTGGCCGCAACGGCCATAACCGCAAATGATCACGTGTTCGCTGGAGTCGATGGCCTGGCGTGCAATGCGGGTCATTTGCAAAGACGCCTGTAGCCATTCGCTGCTGACCAGCCGCATCACTATCGAATTGCTGCTCATGATGATGAAGGGCGTGGCCAGCATGGACAACACCATGGCTGCCAGCACCGGATTGAGCAAGGAAGCCGGAAGCAGTTGCTTGTTTTGGGCCAGTGTCAGCAGAACAAAGCCAAACTCGCCGGCCTGTGCCAGGTAAAGACCGGTGCGCAGCGCCACACCTTCGGTCGCGCCCTGCGCCCTGGCCAGCACAGTCACAAGCAGCAGCTTGAACAGCACAGGCAGCAGCAAGAGCATCAGCACCAGCGGCCAGTGGTTGATGACTTCGCGCCAGTCCAGCACCATGCCGATGCTGATAAAAAACAAGCCCAGCAGGACATCGTGAAAAGGACGGATATCCG
>JAIPDA010000147.1 GCA_021737905.1 Rhodoferax sp. | reverse complement strand
AAGGCCCAAAGGCTTTTGATTCCCGTTTTTGTTTACGGCGCGCGGGTGGCGAAATTGGTAGACGCACCAGGTTTAGGTCCTGACGTCCGCAAGGATGTGCGGGTTCGAGTCCCGCCCCGCGCACCACACTTACAAGCAGATTTCAGGAGAAGATTGATGGCCGTGACCGTAGAAACGCTGGAAAAGCTCGAACGCAAAATGACCTTGTCGCTGCCCGTCGGCACGATCCAGTCCGAAGTAGACACGCGCCTCAAGCGCATGGCCCGCACCGTCAAAATGGACGGTTTCCGTCCCGGTAAAGTGCCGATGAACGTGGTGGCCCAGCGCTACGGTTATTCGGTTCACTATGAAGTGATGAACGACAAAGTGGGCGAGGCTTTTTCAGCTGCTGCCAACGAAGCCAAACTGCGTGTGGCCGGCCAGCCGCGCATCAGCGAAAAAGAAGGCGCGCCCGAAGGCGAAATGCATTTTGATGCTGTGTTCGAGGTGTACCCTGAAGTCAAGCTCGGCGAGCTTTCAGGCGCCGAAGTTGTCAAGCTCAGCGCTGAGGTCAGCGAAGCTGCCATCGACAAGACCATCGACATCCTGCGCAAGCAGCGCCGCACCTTCGCCCAGCGCGCCATGGACAGCGCCGCCCAGGAAGGCGACCGCGTGACCATCGACTTCGAAGGCAAGATCGACGGCGAAACATTCCCAGGCGGCAAAGCCGATGCCTTCCAGTTTCTGGTCGGCGAAGGTCAGATGCTCAAAGAATTTGAAGACGCTGTGCGCGGCATGAAGTCGGGCGAAAGCAAAACTTTCCCCTTGAGCTTTCCGGCCGATTACCACGGTAAAGACGTGGCCGGCAAGCAGGCGGACTTCATGGTCACGCTCAACAAAATTGAAGCTGCCAACCTGCCTGAAGTCAACGAAGCCCTGGCCAAGTCCTTGGGCATTGCCAACGAAACTGTTGAAGGTCTGCGCGCCGACATACGTAAAAACCTCGAGCGCGAAGTCAAGTTCCGTCTGCTGGCACGCAATAAGAACGCCGTCATGGACGCGCTGGTGGCCACGGCCGAGCTTGACTTGCCCAAGTCCAGCGTGCAAGCCGAGCTGGACCGCATGATTGAAGCGGCCCGCGCCGACCTCAAGCAGCGCGGCATCAAAGACGCAGACAAGGCGCCGATTCCTGACGATATCTTCCGCCCGCAAGCTGAAAAGCGCGTGCGCCTGGGTCTGGTGGTGGCCGAGCTGGTGCGCAAGAACGAGTTGCAGGCCAAGCCCGACCAGCTCAAAGCCCACATTGAAGAGCTGGCTGCCAGCTACGAAAAACCCCAGGAAGTGGTGCGCTGGTACCTGGGTGACAACCGCCGCATGGCCGAAGTCGAATCTGTGGTGATTGAAAACAATGTCACTGACTTTGTGCTGTCCAAGGCCAAGGTCAGTGAAAAAGAGATTTCTTTCGACGACTTGATGGCCCAAAACTAAGCTTTCAGAGCTTTATGAACGCCTTGGGGCTTGTGCTTGACGGCGCAGGCCCCAACTTATTTTTAGGTACAGTACCTCTATCTTTGGAGAAATACACAATGGTTGCAAACTACAGCTATGGCGCTGCTCCCCGTCAGGAAACCCAGGGCCTGGGCATGGTGCCCATGGTCATTGAGCAGTCGGGCCGTGGCGAGCGCTCTTATGACATTTACTCGCGTCTGCTCAAAGAGCGCGTGATCTTTTTGGTCGGGCCGGTCAATGACCAGACGGCCAACCTGGTGGTGGCACAGCTTTTGTTTCTGGAAAGCGAAAACCCGGACAAGGACATTTCTTTTTACATCAACTCGCCAGGCGGTTCCGTCACGGCGGGTATGGCGATTTACGACACCATGCAGTTCATCAAGCCTGATGTTTCGACGCTGTGCGTCGGCATGGCCGCCAGCATGGGTGCTTTTTTGTTGTCTGCAGGCACCAAGGGCAAGCGCTTTTCGCTGCCCAATTCCCGCGTCATGATTCACCAGCCTTCGGGCGGTGCGCAGGGTCAGGCCACGGACATTGAAATCCATGCCCGTGATATTTTGAAAACCCGCGATCAACTCAACCGCATTTTGGCTGCCAACACCGGTCAATCGATCGAGCGTATTGAGCGTGACACCGAGCGCGATTACTTTATGTTTGCCGACGACGCCAAAGAGTACGGCCTGATTGACCAGGTGATTGCCAAGCGTCCTTAACCGGCTTGGCTACAGGGGCTTTCGCAACGGCGTTTTCTGGTTCGGAAAACGCCGTTTTTCTTTGGTTATCATTGGCTGACTGTTATTGCCAGACCGCCCCCTGCAGGGGCATGCGAAAAGGTATTTACCCATGGCCGAGAAAAAAGGCTCTTCAGGCGAAAAAACGCTCTACTGCTCTTTCTGCGGAAAGAGCCAGCACGAGGTTAAAAAACTCATTGCGGGTCCGTCCGTGTTTGTCTGTGACGAATGCATTGACCTGTGCAATGAAATCATTCGCGATGAGCTGCCTGCTGACGATCTCACCAAAGATACCCGCAGCGATTTGCCCACCCCGGCCGAGATCAAAGCCACCTTGGACGGTTACGTCATTGGCCAAGAGCCGGCCAAGCGAACGCTGGCCGTGGCGGTGTACAACCATTACAAGCGCCTGCGCCATAAAGACACCGCCAAAAAAGACGATGTCGAACTGACAAAAAGCAATATCTTGCTGGTCGGGCCCACGGGTTCGGGCAAGACCTTGCTGGCCCAAACCCTGGCACGCACGCTCAATGTGCCGTTCGTCATGGCTGACGCCACCACGCTGACCGAAGCCGGCTACGTGGGCGAAGACGTTGAGAACATCATTCAAAAGCTGCTGCAAAGCTGCAACTACGAGGTCGAGCGCGCCCAGCAGGGTATTGTTTACATCGACGAGATTGACAAAATCACGCGCAAGTCGGACAACCCCTCCATCACACGCGATGTATCAGGCGAGGGTGTGCAGCAGGCGCTGCTCAAGCTGATTGAGGGCACCATGGCCTCCGTGCCACCGCAGGGCGGTCGCAAGCATCCCAACCAGGACTTTTTGCAGGTGGACACCACCAACATCCTGTTCATTTGCGGCGGCGCGTTTTCTGGCCTTGAAAAAGTCATTGAGAACCGTACCGAAGCCTCCGGCATTGGCTTTGCAGCGTCGGTCAAAAGCAAAAAATCCCGTAGCCTGACCGAGGCTTTCAAGGATGTGCAGCCTGAGGATTTGATCAAGTTCGGCCTGATTCCCGAGCTGGTCGGCCGTATGCCGGTGGTTGCCACCCTGGCTGAGCTCACAGAAGAAGCCTTGGTGCAGATTCTGACCGAGCCTAAAAACGCGGTGGTCAAACAGTTCAGTAAATTGCTGGCCATGGAGGGTGTAGACCTCGAAATCCGGCCCTCGGCGCTCAAGGCGATTGCGCGCAAGGCGCTGGCCCGCAAAACCGGTGCTCGGGGTCTGCGCTCTATTCTTGAGCAATCTCTGATTGACACCATGTACGAGTTGCCCAGCGTGAGCAATGTCGCCAAAGTGGTGGTCGACGAATCGACGATTGAAGAAAACCAGCCGCCTTTGCTGGTTTATCACGAGGCAGCTAAAAAAGCCTGAGACTCATTGACCGGGGCGCCCAGGCCTTGTAAGTCTGGCTACACCCCCCAAGTCAGGTAAATGTGGCTGAGCCTGATCCTTTTCAGGTCAGCGTTAATGTTGAAGGTTTTATATGTCCGGACAAATTTCTTTGCCAGCAACCCCTCTTGATCTGCCCATGCTGCCACTGCGCGACGTGGTGGTTTTTCCGCACATGGTCATTCCGCTGTTTGTGGGCAGACCCAAAAGCATCAAGGCGCTGGAGTCGGCCATGGAGGCCGAGCGTCGCATCATGCTGGTGGCGCAAAAAGCCGCCGCCAAGGACGAGCCCTCCGTCGAGGACATGTTCAATGTGGGTTGTATTGCCACCATTTTGCAAATGCTCAAGCTGCCGGACGGCACCGTCAAGGTGCTGGTGGAAGGCCAGCAGCGCGCCAAGGTCAACAAGATTGAAGACGGTGAACTGCATTTCACTTGCAATGTGACCCCGGTCGAGCCCGAAGTGGCGCTGCCCGGCGACAAGAGCAGTGAAGTTGAAGCCCTGCGCCGTGCGGTGATGCAGCAGTTTGACATGTACGTCAAACTCAACAAGAAAATTCCGCCCGAGATCTTGACCTCGATCTCCAGCATTGACGATGCCGGCCGACTGGCCGATACCATCGCCGCGCACCTGCCGCTCAAGCTTGATGCCAAGCAGGTGGTGCTGGACATGGACAACGTCAAGGCGCGCTTAGAGAACCTCTATGAGCAACTGGAGCGCGAAGTCGATATATTGAATGTCGACAAAAAAATCCGTGGTCGCGTCAAGCGCCAGATGGAAAAAAACCAGCGTGATTTTTACCTGAACGAGCAGGTCAAGGCGATTCAAAAAGAGCTTGGCGAAGGTGAAGAGGGCGCGGACATCGAGGAGATCGAGAAAAAGATCAAGTCCGCCAAGATGCCGGCCGACGCCCGCAAAAAAGCCGAGAGCGAACTTAAAAAGCTCAAGCTCATGTCGCCCATGTCGGCCGAGGCCACCGTGGTGCGCAGCTACATCGACGTGCTGACCAGCCTGCCCTGGGCCAAGAAAACCAAAATCAAACACGACTTGGGCAATGCCGAAGACGTGCTCAACCAGGACCACTACGGTCTTGAGAAGGTCAAAGACCGCATCGTGGAGTACCTCGCGGTGCAGCAGCGCGTTGACAAGCTCAAAGCGCCCATCCTATGCCTGGTCGGCCCGCCCGGCGTGGGCAAGACCTCGCTGGGTCAGTCGATTGCCAAAGCCACCGGCCGCAAGTATGTGCGCATGGCCCTGGGCGGTATGCGTGACGAAGCCGAGATCCGTGGGCACCGCCGCACTTACATCGGCGCCTTGCCGGGCAAGGTGCTGCAAAGCCTGACCAAGGCCGGCACGCGCAACCCGCTGTTTTTGCTCGATGAGATCGACAAGCTGGGTACCGACTTCCGCGGAGACCCTTCCAGCGCTCTGCTCGAGGTGCTGGACCCGGAGCAAAACCACACCTTCGGGGACCATTACGTTGAGGTGGACTTTGACTTGAGCGACGTGATGTTTGTCGCCACCTCCAACTCGATGAACATTCCGCCGGCTCTGCTGGACCGCATGGAAGTGATCCGCTTGTCGGGTTACACCGAAGACGAAAAGACCAGCATCGCCATGCGTTACCTGTTGCCCAAGCAGCTCAAGAACAACGGCGTGAAAGATGGCGAGCTCGACATCTCCGAACAGGCCGTGCGCGACATCGTGCGTTACTACACGCGTGAAGCCGGTGTGCGTTCGCTCGAGCGCGAGCTCTCCAAGATCTGCCGCAAGACCGTCAAGGGCATTCAGCTGAAAAAGATGCAGGCGCCCGTGGTGGTCAGCCCCGACAACCTGAATGATTACCTGGGTGTGCGCAAGTTCAACTACGGACGCGCTGAAGACCAAAACCAAATCGGTCAGGTGGTGGGTCTGGCCTGGACAGAAGTCGGCGGCGATTTGCTGACCATTGAAGCGGCCATCATGCCGGGCAAGGGCGTCATCACGCGCACCGGTTCCCTGGGCGACGTGATGAAAGAATCTGTTGAAGCGGCCCGCACCGTGGTGCGCAGCCGTTCACGCATGCTGGGCATTCGCGACGATATGTTTGAAAAGCGTGACATCCACATTCACGTGCCCGACGGCGCCACCCCCAAAGACGGCCCGAGCGCCGGTGCTGCCATGACCACCGCTTTTGTGTCGGCGCTCACCGGCATTCCGGTGCGCGGCGACGTGGCCATGACCGGCGAGATCACGCTGCGCGGTGAAGTCACTGCCATTGGCGGGCTGAAAGAAAAGCTGCTGGCCGCCTTGCGCGGTGGTATCAAGACCGTGCTGATCCCGGAAGAAAACGCCAAGGACTTGCAAGAGATTCCCGACAACGTCAAAAGCGGCCTGGAGATCATTCCCGTCAAATGGATTGATCAGGTGCTGGCCGTGGCGCTGGAGCGTATGCCGGTGCCGCTGTCTG
>JAIPDA010000146.1 GCA_021737905.1 Rhodoferax sp. | reverse complement strand
GTGGCCAAGCGCAGCGAGTCGGCCTTTGGCAATTCGGAGGCGCTCAATGTGTGGATTCCCTACACCGCCGCCATGGGCCGCGTCACCGGCCAAAGCCATTTGCGCAGCATCACCGTACGCATCAGCGACGAGGTGTCGGCCGAAGCTGCTGAGCAAGGCGTCAACCGCTTGCTCTTGCAGCGCCACGGCGTGAAAGATTTTTTTGTGCTCAACACCAACACCATCCGCCAGACGATTGAAAGCACCACGCAAACCATGACGCTGCTGATCTCGGCGATTGCGCTTATCTCGCTGATCGTCGGCGGCATCGGCGTCATGAACATCATGCTGGTGTCCGTGACCGAGCGCACGCGCGAGATCGGTGTGCGCATGGCGGTGGGCGCGCGCCAGGCCGACATCCGCCAGCAGTTTTTGATTGAAGCGGTGTTGGTGTGCCTCTTGGGCGGCGTGTTGGGCATTGGCCTGTCATTGTTGTTGGGCTGGGGCTTTGACAAATCAGGCAGCAGCTTCACGCTGGTGTACTCCACACTTTCGATGGTGGCCGCTTTTGTCTGCTCCACGCTGATCGGCGTGGTCTTCGGCTTCTTGCCGGCCAACAGCGCAGCGAAACTCAACCCGGTCGACGCACTCTCCCGCGAATAAAGACAAGCATGAACCCGCTCCCAACCCACGCGTTTTTTATTTTGGTGCGCCGGCCTCTGGCACTGGCTGTCCTGCTCATGCTGGGTGGCTGTGCTTCCACATTCAACGCAGTGTTTCGCACACCTGCGCTCAAGCTGCCCGCGCAATACAGCCAGGGCGGTGCCGTCAGCACACCTCTTACAGCCGCCACACCTGTCACACCCGCACCGGCCGGCACCCCATGGTGGACGCGTTTGAATGACCCCGTGCTTGACCAGCTGGTGGCCGAGGTACTGGCCCGCAACAACAACCTGGCCGCAGCCACCATTCGCGTGCGGCGAGCGCAACTGCAAGCCGGGCTGGCAGAGCAGGCGCTGCAACCGGCCCTGGCAGGCAGCGCCAGCATGGGCACACGACGCTCTCTGGAGGGCGATGCAAGCAGCTCCCGCAGCAGCGGTGTGACGCTCAGCGCCAGCTATGAAATAGATTTGTGGAACAAGCTCGGCAGCCAGCGTGAAGTCGCGCGATGGGAGGCACTGGCCAGCGAGCAAGACCGCCAAAGCACGCGCCTGGCGCTGGTTGCCACCACGGCCAGGTTGTACTGGCAGCTGGCGTTTGTCAACCAACGCCTGGCTGCCAATACGCAAAGCATCGCTTATTCGCAAACTACTTTCCAGCTGGTGCAAACGCAGTACCGCGCCGGTGCGGCCTCCGGCCTGGAAGTGGCCGAAGCGCAGCAAGCGCTGGCCAGCCAGCAAGCCAGTCAAAGCGCATTGCAGCAGCAAGCGGTCGAAGCGCGTACCGCGCTGGCCCTGCTGCTGGACAGCGCGCCCGGCAGCCAAGAAGTCAGCAATCCCGCGGCCTTGCCAAGCGGCGAGTTGCCAGCGCTGCAAGCCGGCCTGCCGGCCAGTCTTCTAGCGCGCAGGCCCGACCTGCGTGCTGCCGAACTGCGCTTGCGCGAGTCATTCAGCAAAATTGACGCCACCCGCGCCAGCTACTACCCGGCGCTCAACCTGACGGGCAGCCTGGGCACCTCCAGCACCCAGTTGACCAAGCTGTTACAAAACCCGGTGGCCGCGCTCGGCCTGGGTGTGACGCTGCCTTTTTTGCAGCGCGCCAACATGCAACTGAGCATCCAGGTGTCCGAGACGCAATACGAAGAGGCGGTGGTCAACTTCCGCCAGACGCTGTACACCGCACTCGGTGACGTGGACAACGCCCTGTCATCACGCCAGCAACTGGCCTTGCAGGCTACCCGCCTTGAAGAGAGCCTGCAAGCCGCCCGCACCGCAGAGCGCCTGTATGAAGCCCGCTACCGCGCCGGTGCCGCCGCCCTCAAAGCCTGGCTGGACGCCCAGGAAAAGCGCCGCAGCGCAGACATCGCTCTGGCCGACAACCGGCTGGCCCGACTTAACAGCCAGTTGGCGTTGTACCAGGCATTGGGTGGTGACGCGGAGCCCGCATCGGCGCCCTGAACAGTACCGCGCCTTCATGACGGCTCCTTTTGCCGTCATTCCTGCGTAGGCAGGAATCCATTGTCGAGTCAGCCCGCTGCGCCCGCCATTACACCGCGCAGCCAGCCATAAGTCTTTGCCAGCACGGCATCCACCTCAGGCAGCACGCCGGCGTACTTTAAAAAACTGTGGGCTGTGCCCGGGCACGCTTGCAGGTGCGTGGCCACACCCGCTTGCAGCAGCCGCTGGCCATAGGCCATGCCTTCGTCATGCAAGACATCACATTCGGCCACAAACACACAGGCCGGTGGCAAACCGGCCATCGAAGCGGCCCGCAGGGGTGAGGCGTGCGGGTCGGCAGCTGCTGCCGGGCTTGGCAGGTACTGCTCCCAAAACCAGAGCATGTTGTCTTGTGTCAGGCCATAGCCTTCGGCATAAGTCTGGTACGACGCGGGCAATGCAGACGGGTAGTCTGTCACCGGGTAAAACAGCACTTGCCCGCGCAGCGCCGGTCCGCCTTCGTCGCGCGCGCGCAAGGCCGTAACAGCAGCCATGGTGGCGCCGGCACTCAAGCCCGATACCGCCATGCGCGTGCCGTCAGCGCCAAACGCTGTGGCATGGGCTGCCGCCCAGCGCGTGGCTGCCAGGCAATCATCAGGCCCCGCCGGAAATTGGTGCTCGGGCGCCAGCCGGTAGTCCACCGACACCACCACGCAAGACGCACCGGCGGCCAGTCGCATGCAGATGTAGTCATGCGAATCTAGGTCCAGCACCACAAAGCCGCCGCCATGAAAAAACATGAGCACCGGGTGCGGCCCCTGGCCCTGCGGCGTGTAAACCCGCGCCGGTATGTCACCGCCCGGCCCGGGAATCAGCACATCGCGCACGGCGGCCAAAGCGACATCCGGCTTGCCCGGCGCGCCCGACTTGGCCTGAACCCGCGCCAGCGCCACCCCCAGTTCACGGTAGGGGCGCACCGTAGAAGCGCGCAAGGCAGATTCGATCACGGGATGCAAAGGCATGAGTGGGGCTCCTGGTGGGTTGGGGCAGTCGTGATACAGGTCTTGTCGCCGGCTCAGCGCGGCCACAGCACCCACAGCCGCAGCGGCTGGTTCACTTTGCTGGCCAGTGCGCCGGCTTCCGGGCCGGTGCCTGCAAAGTAGTCTGCGCGCACAGCGCCGACGATGGCGCTGCCGGTGTCCTGGGCCATCACCAGTTTTTGCAATTGCACGCTGGGGCCTGGCGTGCTGAGCCAGACGGGCGTGCCATAGGGGATGCTGCCGGGGTCGACCGCGATGGAACGGCCGGCAGTCAGGGGCACGCCCTGGGCGCCGCGCGGGCCGGTGCTGCTGTCGATTGCGGACAGGGGCTCTTCTTTGAAAAATATGTAGCGCGGGTTGCTCCACAGCAGTTGCTGCACGCGCTGCGGATTTTGAACGGCCCAGGCTTTGGTGGCCTCGGGCCAGGGGTTGAGTTTGCTGACACCCTGCTCTTGCAGCCAGGCGTTGACGCTGCGGTAAGGTTGTTCGTTAGAGCCGGCAAAAGCCACGCGCACGGTGCGCAGGCTGCCGTCTGCTTGTGTCAGTTGCAACCGGCCGGAGCCCTGGATGTGCAGCAGCAATGCGTCGATCGGATCTTCAAGCCAGGCAATCTCCAGGCCTTGCAGGGCGGCTTGCGCTTCGGGCCGTGTGTCTATGTCTTGCCGGCTGAACCAGGGCTGGCCGCGCCGCAGTGTGGCAGGCGCCTGGTACAGGGGCACGTTGAAGGCGGCGCTTTGCTGCCGGCTGGCGCGGAAAACAGGCTCAAAGTAGCTGGTGAGCTGGCCGTCGGCGACGCCGCTCAGGGACTCCACGCGCAGGGGTTGCAGACGCTCAAGCATCCAGGCGCGTTGCTCGTCTGCACTGCCTATGCTCAAGCGGCGCACGTCGGCGCAAAGGGGGGCAAATGTAGGCCCCGGGCGTTCGCAGCTTTTGATCCAGGCGTTCCAGGCTTCAAACAAGTTGTCTTTGTCAAAGCCGGGCAAGTCGCTCCAGGGCACCGGCACCCAGCGGCTTTTGCTGGCTTGCCAGGCGCTGGCGACGGGTGGTGCAGCGGCGGGTGGTGCAGCGGCGGGTGGTGCAGCGGCGGGCGCTGGTGGCGGCGCAGCGGCTTCGGGCAGCGATGCCGGCCATGGCGGCAGAGGGGTATTGATCGCACAGGAAGCCAGCCAAAGGCTGCCGCAGATAATAAGCAGCGTCTTTGCCAACCGGGAATAAATACTCATGCTCTTGCTCTTGCTTGAAGCTTTAGGGGCTTTGCTGATACTGGTGTTCATCGTTTGGTGGACCATGTTCTCAGGGCGAAAAGGCGGTGAAATCAAGCCGGACCCGCGTGACGACCTTAACAAACCGGGTCCATAGGCTCTAGGCCCTGAGGCCCTTAGTCATTACGCAGCAAGTTGGCGAGCTCCACCGCCGACTTGACACCCATTTTCTCGAACACGCGTGCACGGTGCACTTCCACCGTGCGCACGCTGATGTCGAGCTGGTCGGCCACCATTTTGTTGGGCAGGCCGTCCACCACCAGGCGCAGCACATCGCGTTCGCGCTCGGTCAGGCCGTCGAGCAGGGCTTGCAGGTTGCTGGAGCGGTTCAGCGCAGTCAGCCGCTCGGCAGACAGTGCCAGCGCTTGCTCAATGCGGTCAACCAGTACGTTGTCTGAAAACGGTTTTTCGCAAAAATCAAAGGCACCGCGCTTGACGGCGTCCACCGCGGTGGGAACGTCAGCGTGACCGGTTAAAAAAATCACCGGCAGCGTGGGCAGCAGGCCGTAGCCGATGAGTTTTTCAAACATGGCCAAGCCACTCAGGCCGGCCATGCGCACATCCAACAGCACACAAGAAGGTTCGCGCACGCTGCCTGGCGCACGGATGCGGGCGTCAAAGGCTTCGGCGCTGTCAAAGCATTCGCTGGTGAGCCGTCGCGAGCGCAGCAACCAGGCCAGCGCATCGCGCACGCCCTGATCGTCGTCCACGATGTAGACGGTGGCGTAAGGGCTGCTCATATTGCGGTTTCGGCGGTCATAGAGCTTGCAGCATAAACCTGCGGGGATGCGGATGAGCTCGCCGGCTCGCCGGCCAGACTGGCTGGCAGCGTGAAGCTGAAAATCGTGCCGCCCGCCGGCGCCGGTGCATGCCCCAGAAATCCGCCGTGCTGCTCTATCACCGTGCGGCACAGACTCAGGCCCAGACCCATGCCTTCGGCCTTGGTGGTGAAGAAGGGCGTAAAGAGTTTGTCGGCCACCGCCGCTGAAATGCCCACGCCGTGGTCAGTCACCGAGAACATGACCCAGCGGGCGTCTGCCGGCATCACGCGCAGACTCAGCACGCGTTTGCTGGCCGACAGTGTGCTGGCTTCGTGCATGGCTTGCATGCCATTACGGCAAAGGTTGAGCAAGACTTGCTCGACCATGGTGCGGTCGCACAGTACGGCGCTACAGCTTTCGTCAACTTCGATCAACACGCGCACATGCAGCTTGCGCGCCTGCAGGCTGACCAGCGGCATGATGGCGTCCAGCAATGCGCGTGGTGTGACGCGCTCGCGCACCTGCTCGCGCCGGCGCACAAAGTCGTGCACGCTTTTGATGACTTTGCCGGCGCGCTCAGCCTGTTCGCTGATGCGCCTGAGTGCCAGTTGCAGGTCAGCTGCCAGAGGTGCTGTGCCGGTGCCTGCGTCTTCGAGCAGGTTCAAAGAGCCGGTGGCATAACTGGAGATGGCTGCCAGCGGCTGGTTTAACTCATGGCTCAGCAGTGAGGCCATCTCGCCGACCATGGCCAGGCGCGCTGTGGCTTGCAGCCGGTCCTGGCTGGCGCGTGACATTTCTTCAACGCGGCGCTGCTCGCTGATGTCCAGGATGGCGCTCATCCAGCCGGTGTGTTTGCCGTTGGCGTTGATCAGCGGCGCTTCAATGATGAGCACCGGGAAGCGCGTGCCATCGCTGCGCATGAAGACCGACTCGAAACCGCTTTGCGGCAAAC
>JAIPDA010000145.1 GCA_021737905.1 Rhodoferax sp. | reverse complement strand
CATCCCGGGCTTTGTACTTGGCGTGGTGCTGCTGGTGATTTTTGGTGGGCAATTGCAGTGGTTTCCGCTGCGGGGTCTGACCTCAAGCAACTGGGAAGAGTTGAGCTGGGCGGCTCGCGTGGTGGACTACCTTTGGCACATTGCGCTGCCGGTCACGGCCATGGTGCTGGGCAGCTTTGCGGTCACGGCCATCCTGACAAAGAATGCTTTTTTAGAAGAAATCCGCAAGCAATACGTCATCACTGCCCGCGCCAAAGGTCTGGCTGAGCGGCAGGTACTTTACAAACACGTTTTTCGCAACGCCTTGATTCCCATCGTGACCGGTTTCCCGGCCGCATTTGTGGGTGCTTTTTTCACCGGTTCGCTGCTCATCGAAACCCTCTTTTCTCTCGATGGCTTGGGTCTGCTCAGCTATGAGAGTGTGATCCGGCGTGACTACCCTGTGGTCATGGGCACGTTGTACTTTTTCACGCTGATCGGCTTGTTGACCAAACTTATCAGCGATCTTTGTTACGTCTGGGTGGACCCTCGTGTCAAATTTGACTAACCCCCCTGAAGCGGCCTCTGGCCCCCTCCCCCCCGGGGGGGCGCCCGCTGCGGACGGGCTGAGCCCGATCCGCGCCGGCACTGGCGTTAAGGCTGGGGAGGCGGTGCCAGAGCGTGCGGCGTCTGATTCCCCTGGAGCGCGCGCCTGGCGGCGCTTTCGGCGCAACCGGCTGGGTTTTGGCAGCTTGCTGCTGTTCAGTGCGCTGGTGCTGATCAGTCTGCTGGCCGAGGTGGTGTCAAATGACCGGCCCCTGGTGGTGAGGTACGAGAGCACTTTTTACTTCCCGATTTTCAAGGATTACCCGGAAAAAACCTTTGGCGGAGACTTTGAAACTGCCACCGACTACCTGGACCCGTTTATTCGCAACAAGCTGTCTACTGGCAGCAACTGGGCCGTCTATGCACCCAACCCCTACGGCCCCAAAACCCTGAATTACTTTGCCAAGGAGCCCAACCCTTCCAGGCCCACACGAGACAACTGGCTGGGCACTGATGACCGGGGCCGCGACCTGCTGGCACAGCTGCTGTATGGCTTTCGGGTGAGTGTTCTGTTTGCCTTTGCACTGACTTTCACAGGCGTGGTGCTGGGTGTTTTGTCGGGCGCGGTGCAAGGTTACTTTGGCGGTAAGACTGATCTGGCATTTCAGCGTTTTATGGAGATCTGGGGCTCCATGCCAGAGCTGTACCTGTTGATCATTTTCAGCGCAGTTTTTGCGCCCAGCATCTCTTTGCTGCTTGTTTTGCTCAGCCTGTTCGGCTGGCTGGGCTTGTCTGACTATGTGCGCGCTGAGTTTTTACGCAACCGCCAACTGGACTATGTGCGCGCTGCCCGGGCCATGGGTCTGAGCAGCTGGCAAATCATCACGCGCCATGTGCTCCCCAACAGCATGACCCCCGTGGTCACTTTTTTACCCTTTCGCATGAGCGCAGCCATTTTGGCGCTGACCTCCCTGGATTTTTTGGGCCTGGGTGTGCCGCCCGGTACGCCTTCTTTGGGAGAGTTGCTCTCGCAAGGCAAAAACAGCATTGATGCCTGGTGGATATCGCTGTCGACTTTCGTCGTCTTGGTCACCACGCTGCTGTTGCTGACTTTCATGGGCGACGCCTTGCGCGACGCACTGGACCCTCGAAAGTCACAAGAATGAGCGCTGCCCCATTGCTGCAAGTGCAAAACCTGCGCGTGTCTTTTGCAGGTAAAGAAGTGGTCTGCGGCATTGATTTTTCTGTGGCTGCCGGGGAAAAACTGGCATTGGTGGGTGAGTCAGGCTCGGGTAAAACCGTCACTGCTCTGAGCTTGCTGGGCCTGGTACAGGGCGCCCGAACCTCCGGGCAGGCTTTTTTTGCAGCGGGGCCCGACGAGCCGCAAGGCACGCCCAGTCAGGACCTGCTGGCACTGAGTGAACATGATTTGCGCGGCATTCGCGGCCGTGACATCGCCATGATTTTCCAGGAGCCGATGACGGCCCTGAACCCGCTCTTCAGCGTGGGTGAGCAAATAGCGGAAGTGCTGCAACTCAAGCAGGGGCTCAGCCCGGCGCAGGCTCAGGCAGCGGCCGTGGGCTTGTTGGCCGACACCGGCATACCCGAACCTGAGCGCCGGGCGCGGGCTTTTCCGCACCAGCTCTCAGGCGGTCAGCGCCAACGCGCGATGATCGCCATGGCTCTGGCCTGCCAGCCGCGCCTATTGCTGGCTGACGAGCCTACCACCGCGTTGGATGTCAGTCTGCGTCTCCAGATTCTGGAGCTGCTGGCTTCGCTGCAAAAGCGAAACGGCATGGCGGTGCTGCTGATCACGCATGACCTGAACCTGGTACGCCACTTTGCCGACCGCATCGCGGTGATGGAAAACGGCCTGATCGTCGAGCAGGGCAAGGTGGCCGATGTATTTGCCAACCCGCAGCATCCCTACACACGCAAGCTGATGGACAGCGAGCCCATTCGAGATGTGATTGAAAACCCGCCGGCTGGCGATGGCCCGCCTGTTGCGCAGGCCAGAGAACTCGTCGTGAGTTACCCGGTCAAGTTGCCGGGGCTCAAGGGCTGGTTCAAGCAGGGTGAGTTTGTGGCTGTGCAAGGTGCCAGTTTCAATCTGCCCCGAGGCCAAACTCTGGGTGTGGTGGGCGAGTCGGGCTCCGGTAAGTCCACGCTGGCGCTGGCCTTGCTCGGGCTACACCCTTCCAAGGGCGAGTTGCGTTTGTCGGGTCGGGCCTGGGGCACCGATGCGGCCGCCAACAAAGCCTTACGACGCTCTGTGCAGGTGGTATTTCAAGACCCTTTTTCTTCGCTGTCCCCACGTATGACAGTTGAAGAAATAGTCGGTGAAGGGTTGCGTGTGCACCACCCTGGGCTGTCCGTCGCCCAGCGCCAGTTGCAGGTGGTGCAAGCCCTGGCCGATGTCGGTATGAGCCAGGCGCAGTTTCCGCGTCTGTTGCAGCGCTACCCGCATGAATTTTCAGGTGGCCAGCGCCAGCGGCTGGCCATTGCCAGGGCGCTGATGGTTGAGCCCGACATGCTGGTGCTTGACGAGCCGACCAGCGCCTTGGATGTGACAGTTCAAAAACAGGTGCTCCAGCTGCTGCAAAAGCTGCAACGCGAGCGCGGTCTGAGTTACCTGCTCATTACCCACGACGTGGCCGTGATCCGCGCAATGGCCCATCAGATACTGGTCATGAAAGGCGGCGAAATACTCGAATCCGGGCCGGCGGCACAGGTTTTAGCGGCGCCTCAACACCCTTACACCCAACTTTTGGTGGGGCAGCTGAGCTGACGCTCCGGCTTTAGACCCCCCTAAATACAAGAATTGGGCTTGCATTTGGCTTGCAGGGGGCCTTAGAGAGCGCTACAATACGCGCTTCACGACCAAATGGGCGGGTTTTCACCGCCCATTTTTTTTGGGCGTTTGTTTTTGCATTGCGGATGCATTTTTGACACTGAATGGCTTTAAACGACACGATCAGTCAAACCGTTACCGGGCTGGGATACGCGCTGGTAGACATTGAGCGCACCAGCGGCGGTTTGCTGAGGGTGACGATTGACATGCCCTATGTGGCGGGTGCCGAGCAATTCATCAATGCTGAAGATTGTGAAAAAGTGACCCGCCAGCTCCAGTTCGTGCTGGAGGTTGAAGGTGCGTCGTATTCCCGGCTCGAGGTCAGCTCGCCCGGAATTGACAGACCGCTGCGGACTGAACAGGATTTTGAGCGTTTTAAGGGCGAGTTGATTGACTTGACCTTGAAAGCACCGATTGGCTTAGCCGCCAGTGCCGGAACCGGGATATCTGCAAGCCGGAAAAAATTTCGCGGCACCTTAGAGCGCGTGACGGGTGGCTGGCAGATCGTGTGGACAGAAGAGCCTGCCGTCAAACCAGGCCAGAAGGTGAGCAAGCACAAAGTGCCTGCGCCCTTGCAGGCCATGGGTTTTACGCTGGATGAAATTGCCCAGGCGCGTTTGGCGCCCGTGGTGGACTTTAAGGGACGCCGCCCCAAAGGCGCCCCGACTGTAGATAAACAGACTGAGAATTTAGAGAAAGGCAGGCTTGTGAAATGAATCGCGAACTGTTGATGTTGGTTGATGCTATCTCGCGTGAGAAAAATGTCGAGCGTGACCTTGTCTTTGGTGCCGTCGAGCTTGCGCTCGCGTCTGCCACTAAAAAGGTGTATCCCGAAGGCGTGGACATCCGCGTCGCTGTGGACCGCGACAGCGGCGTTTACGATACTTTCCGTCGCTGGCTTGTGGTACCCGACGAAGCCGGCCTGCAAAACGCCGAAGGCGAAGAACTGCTGACAGATGCTCGCGAAGAACTCGCAGACATCGAAGAGGGCGACTACATCGAAAAACCGATTGAAAGCCTGCCCATCGGCCGCATTGGCGCGCAAGCAGCTAAACAAGTTATTTTGCAAAAAATCCGTGACGCTGAGCGCGAAATGCTGCTCAGCGAATTCATGGCGCGTGGCGAAAAGATTTTTGTTGGCACCATCAAGCGCATGGACAAGGGCGACATCATTGTCGAGTCCGGCCGCGTTGAAGGCCGCCTGCGTCGCAGCGACATGATCCCTAAAGAAAACCTTCGCTCAGGTGACCGTGTCCGCGCCATGATCATGGAAGTGGACACCACCTTGCGCGGTGCGCCCATCATTCTCTCGCGCACCTCGCCCGAGTTCATGATCGAGTTGTTCCGCCAGGAAGTCCCCGAGATCGAGCAAGGCCTGCTGGAGATCAAATCCTGCGCGCGTGACTCCGGCTCGCGCGCCAAGATTGCGGTGCTCTCGCATGACAAGCGGGTTGACCCCATCGGCACCTGTGTCGGTGTGCGCGGCACCCGCGTGAACGGCGTGACCAACGAGCTCGCCGGCGAGCGTGTGGATATCGTGCTGTGGAGCGAAGACCCGGCACAGTTTGTTATCGGTGCATTGGCCCCGGCCAATGTCTCTTCCATCGTTGTAGACGAAGAGCGTCACGCCATGGACGTGGTGGTTGACGAAGAAAATCTGGCCATCTCTATTGGCCGCGGCGGGCAAAACGTACGCCTGGCCGCCGAGCTGACCGGCTGGAAAATCAACATCATGACGGCTGATGAGTCCGCTCAGAAGCAGGCGACAGAAAGCGACAGCAGCCGCAAACTGTTCATGGAAAAACTTGATGTGGACGAAGAGATTGCCGACATCCTGATCTCCGAAGGCTTTACCAGCCTTGAAGAAGTGGCCTATGTGCCCATCCAGGAGATGCTGGAAATCGAGTCCTTTGACGAAGACACCGTCAATGAGTTGCGTACGCGCGCTAAAGACGCTTTGCTCACCATGGAAATCGCTAAAGAAGAAGACGTCGCTGAAGTCTCGCAAAACCTGCGTGACATCGAGGGCCTGACCCTTGAGCTGATTACCAAACTGAGCGAATCGGGTGTTCACACACGCGACGATCTGGCCGATCTGGCTGTTGACGAACTCACCGATATCACTGGCCAGTCCACGGACGATGCCAAGGCCCTGATCATGACCGCACGAGCCCATTGGTTTACCGATGAAGCACCTGCAGCGCAAGAGCAATGATCATGGAGGCCGCACGGAAACCCAATTATGTCCAGTACCACCACCGTCGCTGAATTCGCAGCTGAACTCAATAAACCAACCGCAACACTGATCGAGCAATTGACCAATGCGGGTGTCGCCAAAGCGCAAGCTGACGACAAATTGTCCGAATCGGACAAGCAAAAACTCCTGAGCTATTTGCAGTCCAGCCATGGCACTGCCAGCACTGAGCGCAAAAAAATCACTCTGGTCAAGAAGTCCACCACCGAAATCAAGCAGGCCGATGCCACTGGCCGCGCCCGCACCATTCAGGTGGAGGTGCGTAAAAAGCGTACTTTTGTGAAGCGCGATGACATCACTGACCAAGCAGCCGAAGCTGCAAGCTCAGCCGCTGAAGCACAGGCCGCTGAAGCAGAAAACGCTGACCTGATTCGCCGTGAAGACGAGGCCAATCGCAACGCTGAGCAGTTGCGCCTGCAAGAAGATGCCTTGGCAGAAAAGCGTCGCACTCGCGAGTTACAAGAAGAAAAAGATGCGCAAAGCGCTAAAGAAGCAGCTGATGCTGATCAAACTGCCCCGGCTGACGCACAAGCTGTTCC
>JAIPDA010000144.1 GCA_021737905.1 Rhodoferax sp. | reverse complement strand
CTGGCTTACTGGGAAAACGGCTGGCGCGCCTTCACCAACAACAAGCGCCCGGTCAACAAGCCTGAAGACCTCAAGGGCCTGAAGATCCGCTCCACGCCCAACCCGTACCACATCCAGGCATTCAAGCTGCTGGGCATGAACCCGTCACCGATGCCGATTTCCGAGCTGTACACCGCGCTCGAAACCGGCACCTTTGACGCGCAAGAGCACCCGATCAACGTGACTTACTCGTCGAAGTTCTATGAAGTGCAAAAACACCTCACTGTGAGCAACCACGTTTACTCACCGATCATCTTGTCGATGAACAAGGCCAAGTTCGACAGCCTGCCGGCCAACTTCCAGGGCATCATGGTGGAAGCCGCACGCGAAGCCGCCAAGTTCCAGCGCGCTCTCAATGCCGCTAACGCCGGCAAAGTCGTTTCTGAGCTCAAGAAGTCCGGCATGCAGGTCATCGAGGTCGTTGACATGGCGCCTTTCCAGAAGATCGTCTCCGGCGAAATTGCCAAGACCTTCGGCGAGAAAAACGGCATGACCCTGCTCAAGGCGATTGCAGACACCAAGTAACGCTTGGGCATGACCACCCCCCTGCCGTGTGGCGGGGGGGTGTGACACGACATATGAAAAAAATCAACCATCTTTTTTTCCGGCTTGCAGAATTTGTGCTGGTCATCATGCTGACCCTGATGGTCATCATGGTGTTTGGCAATGTGGTGCTGCGCTACGGTTTTAACTCGGGGCTGATCAGCTCCGAAGAGCTGTCCCGCTTTCTATTTATCTGGGTCACTTTTTTAGGCGCCATTGTGGCCATGCGCGACAACGCGCACCTGGGGCTGGACACGTTGATTCGTGTTCTGCCGGGCGCCGGCAAGCGCTTTTGCTTTGCACTGTCTAACTTGCTGATGCTGGGCTGCTGCGTGCTGATGTTTTACGGCACGCTCAAGCAGCACCAGATCAACGCGACCACCCTGTCCGGCGTCATGCAAATACCCATGAGCTGGGTTTATGGCGTGGGCTACATCACCAGCGTGGCCATGGGCCTGATGATTCTGGGCAAGTTGATTCGCCTGGCGCGTGGCGGCTACAGCGATGGCGAAATGATTCAAGTGCAGGACTCCGAAGACGGCGGCGAGCAGCACATCGTGGGAGCCAAGCGATGACCGTCTTTATTTTTGTGGCCTCCCTGCTGGGCGCCATGGCGCTGGGCATGCCGCTGGCTTTTTCGCTGCTGGTGTCGGGCGTGGCACTGATGCTGCACCTGGACACCTTTGACACGCAGATCGTGTCGCAAAACCTGATCAATGGTGCAGACAATTTTCCGCTGATGGCGGTGCCCTTTTTCATGCTGGCCGGCGAGTTGATGAACGCCGGTGGCATGAGCCGGCGCATCGTTAATTCGGCCATGGTCTGGGTGGGCCACTTCCGGGGTGGCCTGGGTTATGTGGCGGTGTTTGCCGCCATCATCATGGCCAGCCTGTCCGGCTCGGCGGTGGCCGACACCGCAGCGCTGGCCGCCGTGCTGATGCCCATGATGCGCAAGGCCGGCTACCGCATGGACCGCTCGGCCGGCCTGATTGCCGCCGGCGGCATCATTGCGCCGGTCATTCCGCCTTCGATCGGCTTTATTTTGTTTGGCGTGATAGGCGGCGTGTCCATCTCCAAGCTCTTCATGGCCGGCATCTTCCCGGGCATCCTGATGGGCTTTGCGCTGATCGTCACCTGGTGGATCGTCGCGCGCAATGACAATGTGCAGGTGGCGCCGCGTGTGCCCATGTTAGAAAAGCTCAAGGTCACGGCCAACGCTTTCTGGTCTTACCTGCTGGCCATCACCATCATCGGCGGCATGAAGATGGGTGTCTTCACACCCACCGAGGCGGCCGTCGTGGCTGTGGTGTATTCGCTGTTCGTCGGCCTCTTTATTTACCGCGAGATCAAGGTCAAGGACTTGTACGGACTCATCCTGAATGCCGCCAAGACCTCGTCGATCGTGATGTTCCTGGTGGCGGCGGCGCTGGTGTCGGCCTGGCTGATCACGGTGGCCAGCATCCCCGCGCAGATCGTGGCGCTGATGGAGCCTTTCATCGACAACAAGATGCTGCTCATGGTCATGCTCATGCTGATCGTGCTGGTCGTGGGCACGGCGCTGGATTTTGCGCCCACGGTGCTGATCCTCACGCCGGTGCTGATGCCGCTGGTGCGCCAGGCCGGCATTGACCCGGTCTACTTCGGTGTGCTGTTCATCATCAACAACGCCATTGGCCTGTTGACGCCACCGGTGGGCACGGTGCTCAATGTGGTGTGCGGCGTCGGCAAAATTCCCATGCACGATGTCATCAAAGGCGTCTGGCCTTTCCTGTTGTCGCAGGTGGTGGTGATGGGCTTGCTGATCGCGTTTCCCCAACTGGTGATGGCGCCTTTGCGATGGATGCTCAGTTAACAAACCAGCTTTGAAAATGCAACAAGTTCTTGAAAAATTTCGCTTGAACGGGCGCCGGGCGCTCATCACCGGCTCATCCGGCGGCATTGGTCTGGCACTGGCGCGCGCGCTGGGCCAGGCCGGCGCCACGCTGATTCTGAACGGCCGCCATAGCGGCAAGCTGCAAGCCGCAGCGCAAGCGCTGCGCGCCGAGAGCTTGAGCGTGAACACCGCCGCCTTTGATGTGACCGATGCCGATGCGGTTCGCCAGAGCATTGACGCGATCGAAAAAGACGTGGGCAGCATCGACATTCTGGTGAACAACGCCGGCATGCAGATACGCGGCCCGCTGCACGAATACGCCGACACGGACTGGCACACCCTGATGCGGACCAACCTGGACAGCGTTTACTTTGTCGGTAAAACAGTGGCGCAAAAAATGATTCCCCGCGGCTGTGGCAAGATCATTAACATCTGTTCGGTGCAAAGCGAGCTGGGCCGCCCTGGAATAGCGCCTTACACGGCCAGCAAAGGCGCCGTCAAGATGCTGACCAAGGGCATGGCGATTGACTGGGGCCAGTTCGGCATCACCGTCAACGGCCTGGGTCCGGGCTACTTCAAAACCGAGCTGACCGAAAAGCTGGTCGCCGACCCCACTTTTACCGGCTGGCTGGTCGGCCGCACACCCAGCCGCCGCTGGGGTGACGTTGAAGACCTGGGCGGCGCAGCGGTTTTTCTGGCCAGCGAAGCCTCTTGTTTTGTCAACGGACATATTTTGTATGTCGACGGCGGCGTGACCGCCACGCTCTAAAGCTCTGAAAGGTTCTACACCATGCGCGCGCTCGTTATTCACTCAGCCCAGGATTTGCGACTCGAAAACAGGGAGCAGCCCGCCATGGGCGAGCATGAGTTGCTGGTGTCGGTGGCTTTTGGCGGCATTTGCGGCTCGGATCTGCACTACTACCAGCACGGTGGTTTTGGCACCGTGCGCATCAAGCAACCCATGGCCCTGGGCCACGAGGTCTCCGGTGTGGTGCAAGCCATGGGCTCGAAAGTCAGCGGTTTTACAAAAGGCCAGCGCATCGCCATATCGCCTTCCCGCCCTTGCGGCAACTGCCGTTTTTGCCAGACCGGCATGCAAAACCATTGCCTGAACATGCGCTTTTACGGCAGCGCCATGCCTTTTCCGCACATCCAGGGCGCCTTCAGTGAGCAGTTGGTGATCAGCGCCAGCCAGGCCCATCCGGTGGCGGACCACTTGAGCCTGTCCGAGGCGGCACTGGCCGAACCGCTGTCGGTCGGCCTGCATGCGATTCAGCGCGCCGGCGGCGTGCTGGGCAAGCAAGTGCTGGTCACCGGCTGCGGACCTATCGGTTCTTTGTTGATTGGCGGCTTACGGCGCGCCGGCGCGGCGCGCATCGTCGCCGGCGACATCGCTGATCTGCCGCTGCAATGCGCGCGCCAGATGGGCGCCGACGAAACCATCAACCTGCGCACGCAGGCCGATGCCCTCGACACATACAAGGCTGACAAAGGCCAGTTTGACGCGGTGTTTGAGGCCTCCGGCAGCGAGCCCGCACTGCGCGCTGCGATGGATGTCATCGCGCCGCGCGGCGTGCTGGTCGCAGTCGGTCTGGGCGGTGAAATCGCTTTGCCCATGAACCAGATCGTGGCCAAAGAAATAGATCTGCGCGGCACCTTCCGCTTTCACGCCGAATTTGCCAATGCGGTGCAGTTTCTCAACAGCGGGCTGATTGACGGCAAGCCGGTCATCACGGCCGTGCTGCCCTTTGAGCGGGCCGTCGAAGCCTTTGCCCTGGCGGCTGACAAATCACAGTCGCTCAAGGTGCAAATTGCTTTTGCCGACACAGCGACGGCCTGAGGCCTTTTTTAGCAGCCCCCGGTCGCACTCCACGTCATCCTCGCGAAGGCGGGGATCCATTCCCGCTTCAGGGTTTTGGTTTTTTAAGCGGCCGCGTCCAGTTGGCCACGCTGACCTGCTTGCCGCGCGCCACGCTCAGCGCCCCGACCGGTGTGTCTTTGGTGATGGTCGAGCCGCCGCCTATGGTGCCACCTGCGCCCAGTGTGACGGGCGCCACCAGCACGCAGTTGCTGCCCACATGCACATCGGCCTCAATCACGGTGCGGTGCTTGTTGGCGCCGTCGTAGTTGGCGGTGATGCTACCCGCGCCGAAGTTCACACGCTCACCCACCGTGGCGTCACCCAGGTAAGCCAGGTGGTTGGCCTTGGCGCCGCGGCCCAGGGTGGCGTTTTTCACTTCAACAAAATTGCCTATATGCACATCGGCGCCCAATTGCGCGCCCGGCCGCAGCCGTGCGAACGGGCCGACCAGTGCACCGGCGCCAACCTGCACGCCCAGTTGTTCGCCGTCGATGTGCGTGAATGGGTGGATGAGGGCACCGGCTTCTATGCGGGCGTTGGCAATGACACAGTTGGCGCCCACGCGCACGCCGTCGCCCAGGCTGACTTCGCCTTCAAAAATACAGTTGACGTCGATCTCGACATCGCTGCCGCAGCTGAGCCGGCCGCGCAGGTCAAAGCGCGCCGGGTCGGCCAGCCGCGTGCCTTGGTCCATCAGGGCTTGCGCCTGGCGCAGCTGGAAGCTGCGCTCAAGTTCGGCCAGTTGCACGGGGCTGTTGACGCCTGCCACCTGCGCGGCGTCGGTGATCTGGTGCGCGGCCACAGACACACCGTCCGCCACGGCAAATTTGACGATGTCGGTGAGGTAGTACTCGCCTTGCGCATTTTTGTTGTCCAGCCGGCCCAGCCAGTTGCGCAGCAAGCGCGTGGGCAGGGCCATGATGCCGCTGTAAATTTCGGTGATGGCGCGCTCGGCCGCGCTGGCGTCCTTGTGCTCAACAATCGCCAGCACAGGGCCCCCGGGCGCAGCGCGCACAATGCGGCCGTAGCCGCTGGGCTCAGGCAGGGCCAGCGTGAGCAAGGCCAGCTGCCGGCCGTCGCAAAGGGCCAGCAGCGCCTGCAAAGTGGCGGTCTCGGTCAAGGGCACGTCGCCGGACAAAACGAGCGTGACGCCGTCATCTTGAAGTTGGGGCAGGGCTTGCTGCACCGCATGGCCGGTGCCCAGCTGCGGCTCTTGCCGCACGCATTGCAGGGGCAAGTCCATAGGGCTGCCAGCCAGCGCGGCCTCCACCACTTCAGCACCATGCCCGGTAATGACCACCGCCTGCCGGGCCGATAACTCTACGGCGCGCTGGAGTACATGGCTGAGCAAAGCGCGTCCACCCAAACGATGTAACACTTTGGGCAAAGCGCTCTTCATCCGCGTGCCTTTGCCGGCGGCCATGATGACGACGTCAATCGGAGTTGCCATGAGATGTCCTGCTTACCTGTCGTTGTGTAGAAACCTGTTGGGGATTATCGGCCTTAGCGCACTGGTGTTGGGCTTGCAAGGCTGCAGCACTGTCCGGCTGGGCTACAACCAGGCACCGCTGGTGGTGGACTGGTACCTCACCGATTATGTGGATTTCAATGCAGCGCAAAAACCGGCACTCAAAACCGCGCTCGAACAAGTCCATGTGTGGCACCGGCAAACGCAGCTGCCAGCTTACATCGACAGCTTGCAAAAAATGCAACGCCAGATCACAGAACCCCTGACGCCCGCCAGGGCCTGTGATTTCTACGAAGAAATTCAAGACCATGTTCTGAGCACGCTGCAGGGCATGGTGCGCCTGGACCAGAGCCACACGGGTGCTGCCGCCTTGCAAAAACTGGCGAATCTGGACGCCAGCCAATTGGCATTTATGGAGCGCAAG
>JAIPDA010000143.1 GCA_021737905.1 Rhodoferax sp. | reverse complement strand
CTGGCCCGTGTGCGCGCCCGCCTAAAGAGCATGAGGGCACTGGAGAAGCAGCTGCTTCGGCTGCGGGCGCGATGCCTCGGTACCCACGAGGGGGCGCACTGCGGCATTCTTGAAGAGCTAGTGTCCGCCGCTCACGGGGTGTCTTGCGCATGCCATCCAGCTTAATGCTGGGACGCCCAGAAACTTAAATGAGCAAAATGGCAGTCAATCAGTTCGATTTAGCTGATTGGCTTCATAACGGTAATCAGTTCAATGCAGCCCGTTAACATCTTTCAGCCTACGTCAGCTTCTGGCCGGTAGCAGGTAGCCTCCGCCGTAAACGGCTGTCTGCTAACGCTGCCTTGAAGTCAGTAGCCATCACTGTCCTTTTACAGTCTCAGCCTGACCAAATCCGTAACCGCTGCACCTCCCAAAGCGCAGGCGGGTCCACCGCAAGATCAAACAGCGTCAGGTGGTCCGGCAGCGCATCCTCCAGAATCGCCTCAACGATGTCTGGTGCCAGCGTGGTCAGGTTCACCATCCGGCTGACGTAGCTGTTGTCGACTCCCTCCAGTGCTGCAATTTCAGTCAGGTTTTTCACCTTGCCGGACTCCAGCATGGCCAGCCACCGGTGGCCCCTGGCCAGAGCCAGTTGCAGCGGTGTGGCCGCCACGTCCCACGGCCGCAGCAGTTTTCCCGGCTGACCTGATTGCCCGTTAGGCAGCGTCATTTGTTTACGACCACTGCGGCGTTTGATCTGAATCGGTACCGACAGCGTGATCCGGCCATCGCTGGATTGAATCACTTCCGTGGTGCCAGTGGATCTGATTTGAATCTCGCTCATGCCATTGCCTCCGCTGCCAATTCCGTGGCTGGCTCGGGTTGCAGTTTCTTGTGATGCAACTCAAGCACCAGTCGCTGGATGCCCGTGGGATGCAGATCCATCGACATGTTGTTGGGCGAGACATTCACCTGGCGAACCAGCAACCGCACAATCCGCATCTGCTCGGCAGGGAACAGTTGGTCCCAGACATCGTCGAGACGCTGCATGGTCACCGTGACAATGGCCTCGTCCAGGGTCGGGTCGTATTTCTGGGCCTGCGGCAGGACATCTCGGACCACATCCGGCGAGCGCAAATGGCCGCGCAATTGCTCCGTCAAGGCTGCCGGCATGCGTCTGAGTGATCCAGCCCAATCCCAGTTTCAAACCAAGAAGGAGCATGTGGCGCCCGTCAAGCTTTAAAAGCATGTGTCCCCCGCCGGCCGGTGCGCGGACAAGGGCTTGAACTTGCGAGCTGCGCAAAAACAATGTGGTACCAGGGGCGACCGGTGATAGCTTGTTCGCTCAACTTGCTACAAGCTTAAAAGCCAACCCCAGCGGTTGGCTTTTTTACTGCTAACGCGTGTCGACCATGCAAAAAAGCGAGGTTTTGCCCGCGATGAAATATGTATTTCATGGCAATCGATACACTTCCAGCCAAATGAAGGAATGCGCGTAAATCATGAAGAAATGTATCTGGATGGTCTGCTTGGGGGTCGTTTTTAGCAGTTTTGCCCTAGCGGCTGATGAAAAAAACAAAGCAGTTCAGCCCGCCAAGCCAAGCCTCACGGTGGTTTTGGTCAAGCCGCAGCAAGCGTCTATGTTGGAGTCGGTTTTAGCCAACGGGTCTTTGGCTGCGTGGCAAGAGGCCATTATCGGCGCCGAGGCCAATGGCCTGAAGATCACCGAAGTGCGTGTCAATGTGGGCGATCGGGTTCAGCGCGGGGATGTCTTGGCGACCTTGCAAGCCGACAGCCTTCGGGCTGAACTGGCGCAGGCAGAAGGCACTTTGGCAGAGGCTGCTGCCAGCGCTCAAGAAGCTAAGGCCCAAGCCGAGCGTGCCCGCAGTTTGCAGCTACAGGGCTTTTACAGCAGCGCACAGTTGAGTCAAGCCCTGGCCGCTGACGCTTCGGCCCAGGCACGCGTGCAGTCAGCGCGTGCCCTGGTTCAACTGCAAAACGTGCGACTGTCTCAAACCCAGGTTCGCGCGCCTGATGCGGGTGTGATTTCGGCCCGCCAGGCCACAGAGGGAAGCGTGGTGAGCGCTGGGACCGAATTGTTCCGGCTGATTCGTCAAGGCCGCATCGAATGGCGCGCCGAGGTGATGGCTGCAGACCTGGGGCGTGTGAAAGTGGGCGCGCCCGTGCAGATCACCGCCGCCAGCGGGCAGCGGCTGCAAGGCAAAGTGCGGATGCTGGCCCCCTCGGTGGATTTGCAAACCCGTAACGCGCTGGTGTATGTCGACCTGATCGGCCCCACCGGCAGTGCCCGCGCAGGCATGTACGCCAAGGGCGAGATCACCCTGGGTCAAAGCCAGGCGCTGACCGTGCCGCAAAGTGCGGTGGTGGTGCGCGATGGTTTCAGCTACGTCTACACCGTGGGCGCTGACAACAAGGCCAAGCAGGTCAAGGTGCAAACAGGTCGTCAAAGTGGTGAGCGTATCGAAATTGTGCTGGGCCTGTTGGCCGATGCCCGCGTGGTGACCGCTGGTGGCGCTTTTCTGAACCATGGCGATACGGTACGCGTGGTCGATGCAGCTCCAGCCACCTTGACAGCCAAATAAGGGGACGCCTTGTTGAACGTCTCTTCTTGGTCGATTCGCAACCCGATTCCGGCGGTCATGCTCTTTGTGCTGCTGACTGTGGCGGGCTTCGTTGCGTTCGGCTCCATGAAAGTGCAAAACTTTCCCGACCTGGACGTGCCCACCATCACGGTCACCGCCAGCTTGCCGGGTGCGGCGCCTTCGCAGCTGGAAACCGACGTCGCCCGCAAGCTTGAAAACGCGTTGGCGCCGCTGCAAGGCCTCAAGCACATCACCACCAAAGTGCAAGACGGCACAGTGTCAATCACCGCCGAGTTCCGCATGGAAAAGCCGGTCCAAGAAGCGGTGGACGATGTGCGCTCAGCCATTCAAGGCGTGCGCGCCGATTTACCCGGTGACCTGCGTGACCCCGTGGTGCAAAAACTCAATTTGGCGGGTTCACCCGTGCTGGCTTACACCGTACGTTCTGCGCGCATGGATGACGAAGCCCTGTCTTGGCTGGTCGACAACGACATCAGCCGCAAGCTTTTGTCTTTGCGCGGTGTCGGCGCGGTCAGCCGCGTCGGCGGTGTGACCCGGGAGGTACAGATTGCCCTGAATGTCAACCAGCTGCAATCACTGGGCATCACGGCAGCCGAAGTTTCCCGTCAGCTCAAGCAGGTTCAGCAAGAGGGCTCGGGTGGCCGCATGGACCTGGGTGCTGGTGAGCAACCCGTGCGTACCTTGGCCACGGTCAAGACAGCGCAGGAAGTCGGCAGGATAGAGCTGGCCACTTCGCGTGGCACCCGTGTGCGTTTGGACCAGGTGGCTTCTGTCAAAGACACCTTGGCCGAGCCGCGTTCCGCCGCCAGCTTGAATGGTCAAGCTGTGGTGGGCTTTGAGGTGGTGCGCAGCAAAGGTGAGAGCGAAGTGGCCGTGGGTCGCCTGGTGCGCCAAGCTTTGGCCGACTACCGGCTGCAAAACCCCGACATCGATATCACAGAGTCTTTTGATTTTGTGACACCTGTCGAAGAAGAATACAGCGGCTCTTTGGTGCTGCTGTACGAGGGTGCGGCTTTGGCGGTGCTGGTGGTGTGGTTGTTTTTGCGCGATTTTCGCGCCACCTTTGTATCTGCCGTGGCCTTGCCTTTGTCGGTCATCCCTGCATTCATTGGCATGGCTTACCTGGGTTTTTCCATCAACGTGGTGACTTTGCTGGCGCTCTCGCTGGTGATTGGTATCTTGGTGGACGATGCCATTGTGGAGGTCGAAAACATTGTGCGCCACCTGCGCATGGGCAAAACACCTTACCAGGCCGCTATGGAAGCTGCTGATGAAATTGGCCTGGCGGTGATCGCCACCACCTTCACCCTGATCGCTGTATTTTTACCCACCGCCTTCATGAGCGGTATACCCGGTAAGTTTTTCAAACAGTTCGGCTGGACAGCCTCGCTGGCGGTATTTGCTTCGCTGGTGGTGGCCCGGGTGCTCACGCCCATGATGGCGGCTTACCTCATGAAACCCATCGTCACCGCTGAGCGCGAACCCCGGTGGCTGCAGCGCTACATGGTGTGGGTGGCTTGGTGCATGAAGCATCGGGTGATCACCATGCTGCTGGCGACCTTGTTTTTCATTGGCTCCATCATGCTGGTGCCGCTGCTGCCCAAAGGTTTTATTCCGCCGGATGACAACTCACAAACGCAGGTGTATGTCGAGTTGCCTCCGGGGGCTACGCTGTCTCAAACCAAGGCCAGCGCCGAACAGGCCCGCCAGTTGGTGATGCAGGTCAGCGACGTTCAAAGCGTCTACACCACCATTGGTGGCGGCAGCGCCGGCAGCGATCCGTTTGCCGGCAGCGGCGCTGCCGAAGTGCGTAAAGCCACTTTGACCATCCAGCTGAGTCAACGCGGCACCCGCCCCCGCAAGCAGGCCATTGAGCAAGACATCCGGACGGCCTTGCAGCCCTTGCCCGGCGTGCGCTTCAAAGTCGGCTTGGGTGGATCGGGCGAGAAATATGTTTTGGTGCTCACGGGGGAAGACCCGCAGGCTTTGCAAACTGCGGCCATGGCTGTTGAGCGCGATCTGCGCACCATCGATGGCCTGGGCTCTATCGCCTCCACCGCCAGCTTGGTGCGCCCTGAAATCGCGGTGCGTCCTGACTTCACCAAGGCGGCCGATCTGGGCGTGACCAGCGCTGCGATCAGCGACACCTTGCGCGTAGCCACTTTGGGCGATTACGACGCCGCTCTGCCCAAGCTCAATCTGTCGCAGCGCCAAGTGCCCATCGTCGTCAAGCTCGATGCCGATGCACGCAAAGACCTCGGCACGCTGGAGCGTTTGATGGTGCCTGGCAGCCGTGGCCCCGTCATGCTGGGCCAAGTGGCCAGCATCGAAGTAGCGGGCGGACCGGCCGTGATCGACCGCTATGACCGTCAGCGCAACATCAACTTTGAAATTGAATTGTCCGGCTTGCCCTTGGGCGATGTGACGCAGGCTGTGCAAAAACTTCCTTCACTGCAAAACTTACCGCCCGGCGTGAAAGTGATCGAGATCGGCGACGCCGAAGTCATGGGCGAACTCTTTGCCAGTTTTGGCCTGGCCATGATGATTGGCGTGCTGTGCATCTACATCGTGCTGGTGCTGCTGTTCAAAGGCTTTTTGCACCCGGTCACCATTTTGGCGGCCTTGCCGCTGTCTCTGGGCGGCGCATTTGTCGGTTTGCTGATGGCCCAAAAGAGTTTTTCAATGCCTTCGCTCATTGGCCTGATCATGCTCATGGGCATCGCCACCAAAAACTCGATTTTGCTGGTGGAGTACGCCATTGAAGCGCGGCGCGGCAAACCCGCTCAAGCCGGCCACCCCGCTGTGCCCGGCATGAGCCGGTGGGATGCTTTGCTCGATGCGTGCCACAAACGTGCCCGCCCGATTGTGATGACCACCATCGCCATGGGTGCGGGAATGCTGCCGATCGCCGTGGGCTGGGGTACGTCTGACGCCAGTTTCCGCTCGCCCATGGCCATTGCGGTGATCGGCGGCTTGATCACCAGCACGGTGCTCAGCCTGCTGGTGATTCCGGTGGTGTTCACTTACCTGGACGATGTGGGCTTGTGGGCGGGGCGCATGTTTCGCCGGCTCACCGCCGGTCGTTGAACAAGTCGACGGCTCGCAGATTCAAAGCGGGTCGCGCTTTTCTGCCCAATTGTGGCTGGCAATCCCTATACTTTGAGCGCTGATCCAACCCATTTTTTCGCCACTTGCCTGGCGCATTGACCTATGGAATTTCTATCTGACCCGAATGTCTGGATCGCTTTTGCGATGTTGACCGCCCTGGAAATTGTGCTGGGCATTGACAACATCATCTTCATCTCGATTCTGGTGGGGCGATTGCCGCCGCATCTGCGCGACCAGGCGCGCCGGCTGGGGCTGGGCTTTGCCATGGTCTCGCGTTTGCTGCTGTTGTTCACGCTGGGCTGGGTCATGGGCCTGATAGCTGATTTGTTCAGCTTGCTGGGGCAGGGCATCAGCGGGCGCGACCTGGTCTTGTTGTTCGGCGGTGTGTTTCTGCTGTACAAAGCCGCGCATGAAATTTTTGTCGAGGTCGAGGCCCGCGAGCAGCATGCGCCACCCGAGACCGATCAGGCTGTTCTACAAGCGGCTGGTAAGCGGCTCTTCTGGGGCGTGATCGGGCAGATTGCCATCATTGACATTGTGTTTTCGCTGGACTCGGTGATCACTGCGGTGGGCATGGTGGACCACATCAGCGTCATGGTGG
>JAIPDA010000142.1 GCA_021737905.1 Rhodoferax sp. | reverse complement strand
CATGGCCTTGCAGGGCTTCTTCAATTTTGGCCAGCAAATCCTGACCGCCCAGCAAAAACTCAACCGGCTCGTCCAGCTCGTCAAGAACTTCGCCAAGGGTGTCTTTCATGACCCAGGTCAAGGACACAACGCATTGTGGGGTGATTTTCATCCGACAATTGTCCCATGGATACAACTCAAGCTCTGGCCCTGCTGGGCGGTCTTTCGCCCCAGCAATTCATGCGTCGTCATTGGCAAAAAAAGCCCTTGCTGGTGCGCCAGGCCATCGCGGGCTTCAAGCCTATCCTGAACCGGCCCGAGCTGTTTGCACTGGCCGCACAAGAGCGTGTGGAGTCCCGCCTGGTGATGCAGAGCGCCAGCGGCTGGCGCATGAAATCCGGTCCGTTTGCCCCCCGCAGCCTGCCTGCGCTGAGCAAGCCTGCCTGGTCTTTGCTGGTGCAGGGTGTTGATTTGCACGATGCAAGAGCCCACGCGCTGCTGCAGCAGTTTCGTTTTGTGCCCGACGCGCGGCTGGACGACCTGATGATTTCCTACGCCAGTACAGGTGGCGGTGTGGGTCCGCACTTTGACAGCTACGACGTGTTCCTGCTGCAAGCCTCCGGCCGGCGGCGCTGGCGCATCGGCAAGCAGACCGATTTCACGCTGCAAGAAGGTGTGCCCCTGAAGATATTGCAAAACTTCGATTACACCGAAGAGTTTGTACTCGAAGCCGGTGACATGCTGTACCTGCCGCCGCGCTACGCGCATGACGGCGTGGCCCAAGACTGTGCGGGTGCAGACGGCAAACCCGAAGCCTGCATGACTTACTCGATCGGTTTCAGGGCGCCGGGCCAGGCTGAACTAGCGGGTGCTTTATTGCAGCGCTTGGCTGAATACTGCTCGGATGAGGGCCAAGCGCTGGCCACGCCCAGAATTTACAAAGACCCACGTCAGCCGGCCACCGCAAACCCTGCTGCCTTGCCGCCAGCGCTGACAGACTTTGCCCGTGCCTCAGTGGCCGCGGCCCTGAAAGACCCTTTGGCGCTGGCTTGCGCTTTGGGCGAGTACCTGACCGAGCCCAAGCCTTCGGTCTGGTTTGAAGGCGGCGCGTCACAGGCTGCGCCCATCGGTTCACAAGCGCTGGCGCTTGATTCGCGTACCCGCATGATGTATGAGGACAAGCATATTTTTATCAACGGTGAGAGCTACCGAGCCCAAGGCGCTGATGCCCTGTTGATGCGTCAACTGGCGGACCAGCGTGCACTGAGCGTGGCGCAGTTGCGCAAGGTCAGCCGCGATGCCAAAGACTTGCTGTCCGATTGGTTGGACGCGGGCTGGCTGCACACGGCGAAGCTAAAAGACCAGCCCTGAAGTGCACGGCGCCTCGAAGTGTCTTTTTTTTGCACTATTTTGGTGAAATCCCAATAAGCCTGGCTTTGTAAGCATGGGTTTATACGGATATACTTTGAAGTTAGGTTGGAGAAGACAACTTTCCCACCTTACACATGGATTAACTATTTTCGGTTAGCCATTTTGAACACATTCTCAAACACTCATCAAGGAATTGAAAAATGAACAAGTCACTCGTTTTGGCAGCTATCGTCGCAGCTTTCACCCTGGCTGCTTGCGGCAAGAAAGAAGCCGCTCCAGCACCTGCACCTGCTCCAGTTGCTGCACCAGCTCCAGCACCTGCACCAGCTGCTGACGCTGCCGCTCCTGCTGCTGCACCAGCCGCTGCTCCAGCTGCTGCACCAGCCGCTGCTCCAGCTGCTGACGCCAAGAAGTAATTCTTAGCGACGAGTAAAAAAGCCGCCTCAGGGCGGCTTTTTTTCGTCTCAGCAGCCACTTAAGCCCTAACGTCCAGCCAGCTTGTACCGCTTTGCGGGCTGGCGACCGACAGCTGCGGTCTTGCGTGAACATGGGCACCAACGCCTGCCAATGCACTGAGCGCCAGCTCCGGGCGGTTGTTTTGTACGCTCAGATGCGCAGCCACCACCTGGACCAGACCAGGGTGAGCAAGGGCGTGTCCAATTTGTGCGGCTGCCTCGTTTGAAAGATGACCATAGGGCCCGGCTATCCGGTTTTTTAGGAATGCGGGGTAAGTCGATTGGGCCAGCAAACCGGTATCGTGATTGCATTCCAGCAGCAGGGAATGGCAGCCGGACAGGTGGCTCAGCACATGGTCGCTGGCGTGGCCCAAATCAGTCAGCACGCCGAGTTTGAACTGGCCGTCAGTGCAACTCAGTTGCAGGGGTTCACGGGCATCGTGGGGCACCGTGAAAGGGGTCAGTGCAAGTTCGCCGAGATCAATGGTCTGGCCGTCTGTGGCCAGACGCAGCAAGCCATCAAAATCCGGGCTGCCCAGGGCCGCGTATGTGCCCCGGCTCATCCATACCGGCACGCGGTGGCGCAAGGCGAACTGCTTGGCGCAACCAATGTGGTCGGCGTGCTCGTGGGTGATGAAGATGGCGTCGAGTGACTGCTCGTCCAGTCCGGCCTGCTGCAGGCGCTCGGACAGTAGCTTGTGCCCCAAGCCGCAATCGATCAGCACTTGCACACGCCGGATGCCGTGGGCTTGCACCAGCGTGGCATTGCCCGTGCTGCCACTGCCCAGGTTTTTAAACCGCAGCACCCGTGCAGAAAGTTGAGGTGTTTATTTCAGATCGTCGGCAAGCACTTTGAAAATGCGCTGGGCATTGCCGGTGGTGTCGGGTTTGCCGTCTGCATTGAGCACCGTCACGGAGGTCATATCCCCCTTGGCAGTCAAGACGATCTGGTACTTCAGGGGAGCAGGAGTGGCAGCTTTGCTGCTGAACAGGTTGCCAAAGAAGCCGCTGGATTGATTGTCTAACAAAGGCGCTACATAGCGCACAAAGTAGAGCCCCTTGCTGCGGTCACGGTCTTCCACCGTAAAGCCGGTGCGGTCAAGGCCCAGTCCGACTCGTCGCCAGGCACGGTCAAAGCCGTCGTCGACCAGCAGAACTTGCTGGTTGTTCACGGTTTCGATACGCGAAGTCTGACGCGCTGCATCCACTGCGATCAGTGCTTTGGATTGATCTGGCGACACGCCCAGCTGGACCATCAAGCGGCGCAAAAACTCGGCCTCCAGCTCCGGGTCTGCCGGTCTGGGTTGCCAGACAGTGGACGTGCTGGTGCTGCTGGAGTTGGTGACCACTTCGATCATGCCGCGGTGGCTGATGAAGATTTCGGTGCCACCGCTGGCCGTGCGCTCCAGGCGGGTGCGGAATTTGTCGCGCTCACCGGTGGAGTAAAGGTTTTCAAGCACGCGGCCCAAAGTGTTGCGGATGAAGTCTTGCGGCAGTTTGGCGCGATTTTCAGCAAAGTCGGTTTCAATGATGCCCAGGTCTTGCTGATCGATGGCCAGTTGAAAGCCGCTGGTTTTCCAGAACTCGCGCACCGGCTCCCAGAGCTTGTCCGCCGGGCGGTTGACCACCAGCCAACGCTGGTTGCCCGAGCGCTCAATGCGCACATCGCCCACGCTGCTGGCAGCGATGCCGACCTGACCGGCACGGCTGGCCTTGTCGCTTTGGAAGGTGTTGGCCGTCACGGCCACCCCAGGCACGGCGTAGCGGTTGTCACGTGTGAGTTGGCTCAGGTCCGGCGGTACATCCAGCGACGGGCCTTTTTTGGCGGCTGATTTGTAGTCGATTTTTTCACCCACCAGGGTGTCGTTGATGGTGGAGCAGCCACTGAGCAACATGCTCGACAAGAGCAGCCCTAGAGTTAGACCTGAGGGGATCATGCGGATACTCGGGTTCATGTGAATCTTCAATTTATGTCCTTCAGTTCAGATCAGGCCGCAAACGCGCAAGGCGTTTTCGACAGTGGCTTCATTGGCAGGCTCGAGCTGCGTCATGGGCAGGCGCAGGGTTGGACCGCAAAGTTTCATACGGGCCATGGCCCATTTCACCGGTATCGGGTTGGCTTCAATGAACAAATTTTTGTGCAAAGGCAGCAGCTTCAGCTGAATCTGCATGGCGCGCTGAGCGTCACCCGCCACGGCCGCCACGCACAGCTCGTGCATCAAGCGCGGTGCGATGTTGGCAGTCACACTCACATTGCCCTGACCACCACACAGCATCAGCGCCACGGCGGTGCCGTCGTCGCCGGAATAAACCGCAAAGTCTGCCGGCGTTTCCTTGATCAGCCACTGCGCACGCTCAATATTGCCCGTGGCTTCTTTGATACCGACGATACCGGGCACCTGGCTCAGGCGCATCACGGTCGGGTGCAGCATGTCTGCCACGCTGCGGCCGGGCACGTTGTAGAGAACCATGGGCAAGTCGACAGCTTCGGCGATTGTCTTGAAGTGCTGGTACTGACCTTCTTGCGTTGGCTTGTTGTAGTAAGGGACCACCTGCAATTGGCAGTCGGCGCCTACTTTTTTGGCAAATTTGGTCAGTTCAATGGCCTCAGCCGTTGAGTTCGCGCCGCAGCCGGCCATGATGGGCACCGCTTTGCTGCCGTGGCTGCGTGCTTGCTCCACCGCCACGCGGATGATTTCGCAATGTTCTTCGACATTGACCGTCGGCGACTCGCCGGTGGTACCCACCACGCCGATGCAGTCGGTACCTTCCGTGATGTGCCAGTCCACCAGCTTGCGCAAAGTGGGATAGTCAACACTGCCGTCTTCATGCAGCGGGGTGGCCAGGGCAACGATGCTGCCGGTGATTTGTTTCATGTGAAAAGGACCTTGACCTTGCAGGCGGGTTGGCGCCGCGACAAGCGGCATGTTCCAGGGGGCATTCTACTCAGACAGCGACAAGGCAAAGCCCTGCCGCCAACTCAGGCAAGCCGATGTTGAGCGGGCAGGGCGGCAGGCAGTTCGCGCACAGCAGCAATGCGCTGGACAAAGCGCGCTGTTGTTCCCGCCAAAGCTGTTTCAAAACCATCTTCATAGGCCACGGTGCGCAGTGACTGGCAAAGCTGCAGCAGCTCACCGGGCTGCAGCAGAAAATCCGGCCGCGACGGTTTGCCCACGGTTTCGTTGCCGGCGGCAAAGGTTTCGTAAATGAGCACGCCGCCTGGCGCCAGACTGGCCAGCAGCGTTGGCAGCAGGGGGCGCCACAGGTAGTTGGTAACCACAACCGCGTCAAACTGGCGGCCGTCCAAAGGCCAGGGACCGCCTTCGATGTCGGCCAGCACCGTTTGAAAGCGCTCTGCGGGCAGTCCTATGGCCGCAATGGCTTCGGCCGAACGGTCCAGCGCCGTGACGCGGTGGCCCAGAGAATGAAACCAGCGGGTATGGCGGCCGCGCCCGCAGGCCACGTCCAGCACACTGCCACCGGCCGGTGCCAAGTGGCTCCAGCGGCGCACCCAGGCAGAAGCCGGCTCGTCGCCATGCAAGGTGGCAGGGGTCATCAGAAACAGGCCCAGAGCTGGTCGGCCATCATCACCAGAAAGGCTGGCTGCGTGTACAGCGCAAACACTGCCAGTGGTGCAGCAATGGCCAGGGTCCAGATAGCTACTTTGCGCATGGCTTCAAGTGCCTGCACCAGCGGGTGCCGGCGTGCGGACAATCGGGGTTTCGCGCACCGGCAGGTTCACCAGTCCGGCAAAAATCCCCAAGGCAATCGACAAGTACCACACGATGTCGTAGCTGCCCGTTCGGTCATACAAATAGCCGCCCAGCCAGACGCCCAAGAAAGAGCCGATCTGGTGGCTGAAAAAGATAAAGCCGCCCAGCATCGACAAATGCTGGATGCCGAAAATCTGCGCCACCGCCGCATTGGTGGGCGGCACGGTGGACAGCCACAGCGTGCCCATGACGGCCGAAAAGATGTACACGCTTAAAGGAGAAAGCGGCACAGAGATAAAAATCGCAATTACCAGCGCCCGGGCAAAGTAAATGCCCGCCAATATGTTCTTTTTGGGCATGCGCTGGCCCAAAGCGCCGGCCGCGTAAGTGCCGAACACATTGAACAGGCCGATCAGCGCCAGCGCGTAACTGGCCACTTCGGGCGGCAGGCTTTTGTCTTTGAGGTAGCTGGGCATGTGCACGCCAATGAAAACCACCTGAAAGCCGCATACAAAATAACCCGCCATCAGCAGCTGAAAGCTGGGGTACTTGAAAGCCTCTGCCAGGGCCTGAACAATGGTTTGCTCACGCTTGACGGGCGCAGCGCCCGCTGAGGTTTTTTCGCGCAGGCCAAAAGCCAGCGGTACGATCAGCAGCACCGCAGCGCTCAGCACCAGCAAGGCCTCTTTCCAGCCCAGGCTGCTGATCAAAAAGCCTTCGGTCGGCACCATCAAAAACTGCCCGAAAGAGCCGGCCGCCGCCGCCACACCCATGGCCCAGGAGCGTTTTTCGGCCGAAATATTGCGCCCGATCACCCCGTAAATGACGGCGTAAGTGGTGCCGGCCTGCGCCGCGCCAATTAACACTCCAGCTGACAGCGTGAACAGCATCCCGGTGGCCGCCAGCGCCATGCCGGCCAAGCCCAGCGCA
>JAIPDA010000141.1 GCA_021737905.1 Rhodoferax sp. | reverse complement strand
ACAGGTAAACGTAATTGCCCTGCGTGTCGCCAAAGACTTGAATCTCGATGTGGCGCGGGCGCTGCGCATATTTTTCAACCAGCACCGCGTCGGCGCCAAAGCTGCTGATGGCTTCGCGCCGGCAGGAGGCCAGGGCTGCGGCGAAGTCTTCGGATTTATCCACCGCGCGCATGCCTTTGCCGCCGCCGCCGGCGCTGGCCTTGATCAGCACCGGGTAACCGATGCGGTCGGCTTCGCGTTGCAAGAACGCCGGGTCCTGGTCGCTACCGTGGTAACCGGGCACCAGCGGCACACCGGCTTTTTCCATGAGCTGCTTGGACTGGGCCTTCAGACCCATGGCCTGTATGGCCGAGGCCGGCGGGCCGATGAAGACCAAGCCGGCTTTGACGCAGGCCCGCGCGAACTCTTCGTTCTCGCTCAAAAACCCGTAGCCTGGGTGAATCGCTTCAGCGCCCGTTGCGCGGGCGGCCTCGATGATGCGCTCCCAGCGCAAATAACTCTCGCCGGGGGCGCTGCCGCCGATGTGTACCGCCTCGTCGCAGGCGGCCACGTGTTTGGCGCCGGCATCGGCGTCGGAATACACCGCCACCGTTTTGATTGCCATGCGCCTTGCTGTGGCCGCGACGCGGCAGGCGATCTCGCCGCGGTTGGCGATCAGGATTTTTTTAAACATGCGGTCTTTCAAGCTCGGGGCGTCAAACCAGCCAGGTGGGCGGGCGCTTTTGTAAAAAGGACTGCAAGCCTTCCTTGCCTTCGTCGCTGGCGCGTATGTCGGCAATGCGGCGAGCGGTGTCTGCGCGCAGTGCCTGGCTCATGGGCGCGGCGCTCACATCGCGCACCAGCTGCTTGCAGGCACGCGTGGCCAGCGGCCCATTGGCGACCAGCGTGGCCACCAGCGCGGCGACTTCGCTGTCCAGTTGCTCGGGCGCGCACAGCGTGTTCACAAAGCCGTGGCCTTGCGCCTGTGCCGCACTAAAGCGCTCGGCTGTGACCATGTAGCGGCGCGAGGCCTGCACACCCAGCGCGCGGATCACATAGGGGCTGATCGTGGCGGGCAACAGGCCCAGCCGCGCCTCAGACAAACAGAAGGTGGCACTGTCGGCTGCCACCACCACGTCACACACCGCCGCCAGCCCCATGCCGCCGGCGTAGCAGTCGCCCTGCACACGCCCGACGATGGGCACCGGGCACTGGTCCAGCGTCCACAGCATGTCGGCGAGCTTCTGGGCGTCCGCGCGGTTTTGCTCCCAGCTGTAGTCGGCCATGGCGCGCATCCAGTTCAGGTCAGCGCCGGCACAAAAAGCCTTGCCACGCGCGCCCAGCACGATGACGCGCAGATCGGGCTCAGCCGACAGCGCGGCAAAGGTTTGCGTGAGCGCGGCAATCAATTCTTCGTTGAAGGCATTGCGCACCTCGGGCCGGTTCAGCCAGACCTCGGCCACATGGGCCGCGGGGCGGTGCAGTTCAATCACGTTCATGGGGCAGACCTTGTTCATTGTTGGTTAATAGCTTTAGCCCCTGACCCGCGCTGCCCAGCCAGGGCCGCGGAACCGGCTTTGCCGGGCCGCAGGCGCAGCACCCCCTCGGGGGGCAGCGACCACACAAAGTGGGGAGCGTGGGGGCTCATCAGTACCGCTTAGCAACTTCTTCGAGCATCACTTCGGTGGCGCCGCCGCCAATGGCCAGCACGCGGGCGTCGCGCCACAGGCGCTCGATGGCGGTCTCGCGGATGAAGCCCATGCCGCCGTGGAACTGCTGGCAGGTCTGCACCACCTCGTTGACCAGCTCGCCGGTCAGCGCCTTGAGCATGGAGACTTCTTGCACGATGTCGTGGCCCTGCGTCACCGACCAGGCGCAGTGGTACATGAACTGGCGCGCCGCGCGGGTCTTGGCGTCGAGCATGGACAGGCGCTGACGAATAGTCTGCTGATCCCACAGAGTGCCGCCAAAGGCCTGACGCTGCTTCACATAGTCCAGCGTGATTTCTAAAGCGCGCATGCAGTGGCCTACGGCCATGGCGCCCAGCGCAATGCGCTCGGTCTGAAAGTTCTGCATCACCGAGTAAAAGCCCTTGTTTTCCTCACCCAGCAGGTTGCCGGCCGGGATGCGCACATTGTCAAAAATCAGCTCGGCTGTGTCAGACGATAACCAGCCGGTTTTCTTGAGCGCGCGGCCGACAGAAAAGCCCGGCGTGCCTTTTTCAACAATGAAGATGGACATGTCGCGACGGCCCGGTCCGGTCTTGGCGGCCACAAAGTACAGATTGGCATGCACGCCGTTGGTGATGAACATCTTGGTGCCGTTGATCACCCATTCGTCGCCTTCACGGCGCGCATGGGTGCGAATGCCCGCCACGTCCGAGCCGGCGCCGGGTTCGCTGATGCCTACCGCCGTGATCAGCTCGCCCGAAGTCACACCCGGCAGGTAACGGGCTTTTTGCGCGGGCGTGCCCGCATGGTGCAGGTGCGGGCTGGCCATGTCGGTGTGCACCAGCACAGTGATGATGAAGCCGGCAAAGGTGGACTGCGACAGCGCCTCGGCAAACACCAGGTTGGTCAGCGCATCGCCCTCACCGCCGCCGTACTGGCCCTCGTACATGAGGCCCAGCAAACCGGCCTGGCCCATGCGGCGCAGCACATCGCGCGGCACCATGCCGGTCTCTTCCCAGGCGGCCGCATGCGGCTCGACTTCTTTGGCAATGAAGCGGGCGATCTGGTCGCGCAGAAGTTCGTGCTCGGGTGTTTCGTAGATGGTGGCGTTCATGGTGAGAGTCTCAAAGTGAGTGAATTATTTTTGCGGGGAAATGCGCCAGGGAAAGACATTTAATTACGCCAAGGGTTCAATGCGGCACGACCTGCAGGCCGCGCAAGACGGCCATCACATCAAAGTCTGCGTCCCGGTGCAGCAGCATGTGGCCGTGGGCCATGCAATAGCTTGCCAGCAATACGTCGATGGGGCTGCGTACCGTGTAGCCCTGCGCGCGCAAAGCGCGGTAGTGCTCGGCGGCGCGTAGCGCGTTGTCCATGCCACCGATTTCGACCACGTCGAGCTCCAACAACAGGTCTTTGGCGCGCTTTTGCGCTTTGGGCGCCGCAATGCCCCGCATGACTTCAAACACCACCAGGTCGGCCACACCCAGGTCCACGGTGGCATCACCTCCTTGCAACCACGCAACGAGTTGCTCGACCGGCCGATTGCGGGCGCCTCGAAAGTAATCTATCCAGACGCTGGAGTCGACCAAAATCACTTGGTGCGGCTCCGTTTGGCAGGCGCCGCTTCTTTGACCTGCAAAACCTGCTGCGCGCGCCACTGGGCCCAGCCTTCGTCCGAGTCGTCCCAGTGCAAGGTGCCGCGAGCGGCCAATAAAGCGTCATAGGCCTTGCGGCGCTTGATCATTCGCAAACCCTCTTCTACCGCCTCGCGCTTGGTCTTGAAGCCGCCGGCCGCCATGGCGGCAGCCATCAGCTTGTCGTCGATTTCGATATTGGTTCGCATCAGGCCACCTTCAAGTGTGTATGGAAATTTAAAATCATACACATTACAAGCGCTGCGTACAAGCGATCATTGCGGCTTCCAGACCACGTCGGCGTCCACGGCGTACAAAGTGCAAGGGTTGCCGAAGCGCTGGCAGTTGCCCAGGGCGCGCCCTGCAGCGTAGTCGCCCCGGGACACGCCAAAGCCACCTTTGCTGCTGACCGCAAACGCACGAGGCAAGCCCATTTCCAAAAACTTGGCGTAGGCGGCTTTACCGGACGCGCCTTCCGGGACGGAAGATGTGGCATCAATGGCTGCAAAGGCACTGGGTGGCGGTGCTTTCACGATGGCAGGGCGGTCAAATCCCAGTTGGCTTAAAAAAGCGTCCACCACGGGCAACCACTGGTCCATATTGGTGTTCAGGCCGCTGTGCCCGTCCTCACCAACCGTGGCCTGGGTGCGCAGCAGCTCCTCGCGCAGGTCTTTGGCGAATATTTCTAGCGCAGCGCTGGGTTTCCCGTCTTGCGCCCACACGCCGCCGCAGAGGTGCAACGCTACGACAAATGCAAAAAAGACTTTCATCGCGCGCCTCGGCTTACATGCGGAACACGCCAAATTGAGGCTCGCCAATCGGCGCATTGAGCGAGGCCGACAGGCCCAGCGCCAGCACGCGGCGCGTGTCGGCCGGGTCGATGATGCCGTCGTCCCACAAGCGTGCGCTGGCGTAGTAGGGGTGAGACTGCTGGGCAAACTGGTCGAGCACGGGTTGCTTGAAGGCCGCTTCTTCGTCGGCGCTCCATTGGCCGCCGCGCCCTTCAATGCCGTCGCGCTTGACAGTGGCCAGCACGCCGGCCGCCTGCTCGCCGCCCATCACGCAAATGCGCGCATTCGGCCACATCCATAAAAAGCGAGGCGAAAAAGCGCGGCCGCACATGCCGTAATTGCCGGCCCCGTAACTGCCGCCGATGATCACTGTGAACTTGGGCACGCTGGCCGTGGCCACCGCCGTGACCATCTTGGCGCCGTGTCGGGCGATGCCTTCGTTTTCGTATTTTTTGCCGACCATGAAGCCGGTGATGTTCTGCAAAAACACCAGCGGCACCTTGCGCTGGCAGCACAGCTCGATGAAGTGCGCACCCTTTTGCGCGCTCTCGGAAAACAGCACGCCGTTGTTGGCGATGATGCCGACCGGCATGCCTTCGATGTGCGCAAAACCGCACACCAGCGTGGCACCAAAACGCGCCTTGAACTCATGGAACTCGCTGCCATCGACGATGCGGGCGATCACCTCGTGCACGTCATAAGGCTTGCGCGTGTCGGCCGGGATCACGCCGTAAAGCTCACTCGCTTCATAGAGCGGCGGCAGCGGCGTGCGCAGGGTTTGATAGGCGCGCTTGCTGCGGTTCAGGCTGGCCACGGCCTGGCGCGCCAGCGCCAGCGCGTGCGCGTCGTTTTGCGCCAGGTGGTCGGCCACGCCAGACAAGCGGGTGTGCACGTCGCCGCCGCCCAGGTCTTCGGCACTCACGATCTCGCCGATGGCGGCTTTCACCAGCGGCGGGCCGCCCAGAAAAATGGTGCCCTGGTTTTTGACGATGATGGTCTCGTCACTCATGGCCGGCACATAAGCGCCGCCTGCCGTGCAGCTGCCCATGACCACGGCAATCTGCGCGATGCCCTGCGCGCTCATGTTGGCCTGGTTGTAGAAGATGCGGCCGAAATGGTCCCGGTCCGGGAACACGTCGTCCTGGTTGGGCAGGTTGGCGCCGCCCGAGTCCACCAGGTAAATGCAGGGCAAATTGTTTTGCATCGCCACTTCCTGCGCGCGCAAATGCTTTTTCACTGTCATCGGGTAGTAGGTGCCGCCCTTGACGGTAGCGTCGTTGCAGATGATCAGGCAATCGACACCGCTGACGCGGCCTACGCCGGCAATCAGGCCGGCGCAGGGTGCGCTGTCGCTGCCGTCGCGGTCCGGGTACATGGCCAGCGCGGCCAGCGGTGCCAGTTCCAGAAAAGGCGTGCCGGGGTCCAGCAGCATCTGCACGCGTTCACGCGGCGGCAACTTGCCGCGCGCCACATGTTTGGCACGCGCTGCCTCGCCACCGCCGGCAGCCACTTTGGCAAGCTGCACCGACAGGTCTTGCACCTGCTCGCGCAGGGCGGCCGCATTGGCCTGAAAGTCGGCCGATCGGGCGTTGAGCTGGGTTTGCAGTACTGACATGTGTTTCCTTGTTACCGGGTGCCGCTATAAAGCATGCGCAGAGTGCCCGAATAAGCAAACTGCGCGCAGTTGCAGCAAAGCGCTGCGCAAGCAGGCTGAATCAGAGCCCGGCCTGAGCGCCCTCGCCCAGGGCGATGTCCAGCATCATGTCGCTGGCCAGGGCGCCCACGTCACGCTGCAGCGCCTCCACCGACATGGCCGTCTGCACGCGCAATTGCGCCTTGACCTTGAATGTCTTTTGACCATCCGTGCTGCTGCGCACGATGTCGGTGTGAATGCTCTCAATGCTGATGGCACGCTCGGCCAGCAACTTGGTGAGCTTGCTGACGATGCCGACCTGGTCTTGCCCGACCAGTTCCAGCTCGACCAGGCGCTGCGAGGCGGGCAGTGCCGCGCCTTCGCTGCCGGCGATCACCACCTGCAAACCGCTGGAGGCCAGGCCTTGCAAAGAGTTGGTCAATGCCTGCGCGTTGTCGCGCGGCACCTCGAAATGAACCATGCCGGCAAATTCACCGGCCAGTCGGGTCATGCGGCTGGCCGCCCAGTTGGCGCCGAAGCGCTGGGCACGATCAGCCAGTGAATTGACGATGCCCGGGCGGTCGGTGCCGACGATGGACACCACCAGCGATGTACTGGTGGGCGCGGCCTCACCGGGCAGCAAGACAGCCTTGCGGATCATGGGGGCGCGGGTGGCAAAGGCCGGCTCTTGCACATTGGCCGGCACCTTACCGGTCTGGCGCGCACCGTGCACCACTTGGCGCAAGAGCT
>JAIPDA010000003.1 GCA_021737905.1 Rhodoferax sp. | reverse complement strand
CACAGCGTTTCATTGACGGCGGCTCGCCAATCCGCATCGTCTACCCCAAGGAAGGTATCAACGCCTCGGCAGGCGCCATGGCGCTGGTGGCCAAAGGCCCTAACCCCACCGCCGGCAAAGCCGAGCTGGACTATGTGGCTTCGGCCGAAGGCCAGGCCGTAGTGGTCAAGGCCTCGGGCCGCCGTCCGATCCGCAATGACGTGCCGGCCGCCGGTAAATCAATTGCGCCCGAACAGCTGCCGATTAACAACTACCCTATGGACTGGGCGCTGGCCAAGTCCAAGGACTTCATGACGCGCTACCAGCAACTGGTTCGCCGCTGATCTGAAGACCGCCCAAGCACCAGCCCCGCCGATTTTTCTGCGGGGCTTTTTTAAATGCATGACATGAATCCCAAAGTCCATATCCAGCAGGTGAGCAAGCGCTTCGGCGCGCAGACTGTTTTGAACCAGATTGACCTGGCCATGCAGGACGGCGAGTTCCTCACCCTGCTGGGGCCCTCGGGCTGCGGTAAAACCACTTTGCTGCGCGCCCTGGCCGGCTTTTACACGCCGGACGAGGGCAGCATCTGGGTGGACGGCGTGGACATCACCCACCAGCCGCCCCACCGGCGCGACATCGGCATGGTGTTCCAGAGCTATGCCGTGTTTCCGCACATGACCGTGGCGCAGAACGTGGCCTATGGCCTAGAGGCGCGCAAGTTGCCGGCAGCCGACATCACACAACGCGTGCAAAAGGCGCTGGAGCGTGTGCAGCTGGCGCAGCTTGGCGAGCGCTATGCCTCGCAGCTCTCGGGCGGACAAAAGCAACGCGTGGGCCTGGCCCGCGCCATGGTGATCGAGCCCACCTTGCTGCTGATGGACGAGCCTTTGTCTAACCTGGACGCGAAGCTTCGGCTGGAAATGCGCCAGGAAATCCGTCTGATGCAGCGCGAGCTGGGCATCACCACGCTGTATGTCACGCACGACCAGGAAGAAGCGCTGGCGGTGTCCGACCGGATTGCCGTGATGCACGAAGGCCGCATGCTGCAATTGGCCGGGCCGCAAGAGATTTACCAGCAGCCGGCGCATGCTTTTGTGATGGACTTTGTGGGCGGCTGCATCTGGGTCGAAGGCCGGCTGGCGGCCGATGCAAGCGCTGGCCTTTGTTTTGAGGGTGGTGGCGTGCAAGGCGTGCGGCACCTGCCGGCATCTGCCGGCACCGCGGCCCAAGCGGGGCGCGCGCTGCGCATGGCTTTGCGGCACGAACACCTGCAGCGCAGCAACGACCCCGGCCTGCCCGGCTGGGACGGCGTGCGCGTCGAACTCAAAACATTTTTGGGCACGCGCTTTCGCTACCGCTGCGTTTTGCCCGGTGGTCAGCGCCTGGAGTTTGACCTGGAGCTGCAGGCACCGCAGCCGGATGAAGGTGAGTTGCTGTCCTTGCGCTTTGAACCGGGACTGGCGCGGTTTTTTGATGCACAAACAGGCTGGGCCCTGACGTGAAGCTGGCCGCTTCCACCATCGCGTGGCTGCGTGACCCCTGGCGCCTGGTCATGCTGGCGGGCATTGCTGTGTGCCTGGTGTTTGTGGCCTTGCCCTTGGCCGAGCTGATGCGCCAAAGCTTCTGGGGTCAGGCCAGCAAGTCCTGGGGGCTGGAGAATTACCAGACCTTTTTCAGCTCGGCTTATTTTTTACGCGCCTTGCGCAACAGCCTGTGGGTGGCCAGCGGGGCTACCTTGCTGGCGCTGGCGCTGGGCGTGCCGCTGGCTTATGTGTTTCAACGCTACCGTTTTGCCGGCCGTCAGAGCTTGCGGGTGTTGACCCTGCTGTCGATGATGTCGCCGCCGTTCATTGGCGCCTACGCCTGGATTCTGCTGTTCGGCCGGGGGGGCATGGTCACCTTGTGGGGCCAGTCCTTAGGCCTCTCCATGCCGACCATTTACGGCCCCTACGGCATCATGCTGGCCAGCGCGCTGGGCTTGTACCCGGTGGTTTTTCTGGTGGTGGGCAGCGCCCTGGCCCGCTTGGATGGCGCACTCGAAGAAGCCGCCGCCAGCCTGGGCAAAAATCCCTGGGGCGTGTTTTATTCCGTCACCCTGCCCTTGCTGCGCCCGGCCCTGATCACGGCCGGCATGCTGGTTTTTTTGGGCACCATTGCCGACTTCGGGCTGGCCAACTTGCTGGGCGAAGGCGAGCGTTTTCCGGTGCTGGCCACGCTGGCTTATGACCTTTACCTGAGCGAAATCGGCAGCGAACCGGGCATGGCTGCGACCACCAGCATGGTGCTGGTGCTGGTGGCACTGACGGTGGTGGCACTGGGCAAGCGCGCCTCGCAAGCCAGCAGGGTGGCCAATGATGGCGGCAAGCCCGTGGGGTCCGTGCCTTTGCAAAGTGGTGGGGCTCGGGCCATTGCAGCGCTGGGCTTTGCCACCGTGCTGTTTGCCAATCTGCCCTTGCTGGTGGTGCTGGTGTCCTCGTTCATGCAAATCAAAGGCGCGGTGTTTCAGCCGGTCTTCACGCTGGTCAACTACCACAACGGATTCAACCTGATCGGCAACGCCATCTGGAACAGCTTTGTGTTTGCCGGCTGCGCGCTGGTGCTGGCCACCCTCGCCGGCGTGCTGGTGGGTTATGTGGTGACACGGCGCCAGAGCGCAGACAGCAAGCTGCTGGACTTTTTGGTGATGGTTCCTTTTGTCGTGCCGGGCACGGTGCTGGGCATTGGCTACGCCAGCGTCTTCAACGGCCCGCCTCTGCTGCTCACAGGCAGCGCCGCCATCATGGTGATCGTCTACTTTGTGCGGCGGCTGCCGTATGTGGTGCGATCGTCTTCGAGCATGGTTCACCAGATTGATGCCTCACTGGAAGAAGCTTCTTCCAGCCTGGGCGAAAAACCCATGACCGGCTTTCGCCGCATCATGGTGCCCTTGATGCGCCCCGGCATTCTGGCCGGCGTGGTCATCGCCTGGCTGGAGATTTTCAACGAACTCTCTGCCACCCTGGTGCTCTACACCGGCGCCACCCGCACCTTGCCGATTGCCGCTTATCAGCAGGCTTTTGGCGGGGACTTCGGCGTGGCAGCGGTTTATTCGAGCTTGCTGATCCTGATCACCGCCATCACGCTCGGCCTGGCGCTCAAGCTGGGCAAAATGGACGAGCAGAACTTTTAGCCCGCAAAAAAGCCCTGACTCGCAGGGCTTTTGAAAGATGCCGAGCACCGGCAGCTGCCGGCGCGCGGGGCAGGCTTTGAATTACTTCTTTTTAGCGGTCTTGACGACTGTGTCCACAGCGGTTTGCATCTGGGCCGCAGCGGCTTTCATGCCCTTGCTGACGGCAGCGAAAGCATCCGGTACAGGATGAGATTTTTCGATGGCTTCCACCGTGGTGTGGAACTGAGCCAAACCCAGCGCCGTGACGTCCTTGAGGTTCTTGGTGGCCGTGGCCATGCTCTCTTCGGCCAGGGCTTTCATGGTTTCAAAAGCACCTTGCGGCTCTTTAACGCTTTTGAAAGACTCGAAGGTGGCAGCCATGGAGGCCTGGGCGGCATGCGCCTGCTTTTGAGCCAGTTCGCCCCAAGCTTCGAGGTTGGCCATCAAAGGCTTGAGGGCCTCCTGGGAAGCGGCCGGGTTGAACTTGGCGGCGTTTTCCTTGAAGGTTTTGGTGATGGCGTCGAAAGAAGTGTTGTTGAACATGGCAGACCTTTAAAAATTTTGTTGCGGTGCAGCAATCTTAAAGGCCAAACCATGAAAGGCAAGGCTTCTGGGGCGCCCAAACCCCTCTTTAGTGAGCCCTCACTAGGAGGCTTCACATGGCCAGCACTGGCATTTTGAGATAGCCTCCCACGCCCGCACCCTGTTGATGGAAGGCCTGGACGACATCGGTTTGACACTCAAACACCTGAGCGCCATCGAAGCCTGGGAAACGCGGACCGCCAGTCAGCGGCCCTTTTTGCAAAGCTGCCCGGCGATCAGCACTTGAGGCGTCGCGGCCTCAGACTTTTTTGGCTTTAGGCACCTTGATCTTGAACAGCTTGGCGGCGTTGCCGCCGATGATCAGGTCACGGTCATCTTTGTTCAGTTTTTTGACCGCTGAAACCAGGCCCAGCGGGTCCACTTCTGCCATGTCGTAGGGATAGTCGGTTCCCAGCATCACATGGTCGGCACCAAAACGCTCAATCATGTTGCGCAGCATGCCGGGGTCAAAGGTGATGGTGTCGAAATAAAATTTTTCCAGGTAAGTCGAAGGCTTGCGCTTGATGACCGTGCGGCCGTCAGGACGCGCGCCCCAGACGTGGTCCATCCTGGCCCAGTAATGCGTCAGGTAGCCGCCGGCATGGGCCAGCAACACCTTTAACTTCGGGTTGCGCTCCATGACACCGTCAAAGATCAGGTGACTGACCGCAATGGTGGTGTCCAAGGGGTTGCCGATCACGTTGTTGAAATAGTGGTTTTCCAGGCGGCTGGCTTCGGTAAAGCCGTTCGGATGAATGAACAAGGGCACACCCAGTTCACTGACCCGGCTGAAAAATTTCTCCAGCTTGAGCGAAGGATCGGTGAGGTTTTTACCGTTGACATGGGTGTTGATCTCAATACCGCGCAGACCCAGCTTTTGAACGGCGTAATTGAGCTCTTTGACCGCCAGGCCGGCGTCTTGCAGGGGCACCGTGCCCAGAGCGATCAAGCGGTCAGGGTGGGTGGCCGCCAGCTTGGCCATGCCTTCATTGACGTCGCGGGCCAGCTCGGCACCAAAGGCAGGCTCTGCAAAATAATAGTACTGGAATGGGGCCGGCGAGACGGCTTGAATGTCCACGCCCATGCGGTCCATGTCTTGAATACGCACAGACACATCAGAGAGCATGGGTGCGCGGTCGCGCATCTGCTTGGCATTGGTTTCACGCGTTAACTGGTTGGCAAAAATATGCCCGACCTCTTGCTCAATCGGTTTTAAAACCGAAGCTTTCTGGCCGACCGTCGGATTGAAGTAATGGCAGTGCACGTCCACATTGAGGTGCCCGTCTTTGCGGTTTGCCAGCTTCTTGGTAGCCAGTGAGGTGAACATGCCAGCGGCGCCCTTGGCCTGTTTGCCATGCTGGTGATAAGGGTGCTTGCAGGTGGGCGCGCAAGTAAAAATCATGAAGAGGTCTCCGTTGGCTGAGTTAAGAATTGAGTTTAATACTGACAGTCAACCAGCGCGTCTGCTGGCCGACCTTAGCGCTGTGCTTGTTGTGAAGCGAGAAAAATACCCGGCAAGATCAAGCCTGCACCGATGACATGGTGAAAGCCCATCGACTCACCGAGCACCAGCCAAGCTGCCAAGCCACCATACAAAGGGCTCAGGTAAAGACTGGTGGCCACCCGGCTGGCGCCCAGCACTTTCTGACAAAACCCGTAGGCCCAGTAGGCTCCAACGCCCGGTAACAGGCCAGCAAGAAGCACCAGAAAACTGGCTTGCGCGCTCCATGGCGGGGTGTCTGCCTGCAGCCATTCCCAAACGGCAAAAGGCAAAAGCACCAGAACCCCGCCCATGCAAATGGCCGCCAGCCGGGCAGTAGCGCTCAGCGGGCTGGCCCACTTTTTTTGCAGCAACGCATAGCCGGCCCATGAGATCATGGCCAACACCATCCAACCATCCCCCACAGTCCATTGCACTTGCGCCAGTGACATCCACTGGCCTTTGACCACCACGTGGCACACACCCGTGAGGGCAAGGGCCACGCCCAAGCCCTGCCGCCAGGAAAACCGCTCGCCCAGCCATAGCACCGCACCCAGCGCAATCAGCACCGGAGACGCGGCATAGATCAGCGCAATGTTCATGGCAGAGGTGGTCTTGGCACCCTGATAAACCCAGGCGCCGCAAACCAGCATGCCCAAAGTGCCCAGCGCCAGGTATTGCCAGCCCAGCTGCAAGATGCTGCGGCGCAAGCGCCAGAGTTCGCTGCGGGCGATGAGGCTCAAAATAAATCCGGCCAAACTCCAGCGCCCCAAAGCGAGCATGTGCGGCTCAACCACCCCGGGCGCGCTACGGGCAACGAGGTAGTTAACGGACCAGAGGGCGGGCGTGAGCCATAAGAGAGTCAGCGCCAGACGTTGTCGCGACTCGGGTGTTGCTAAGGAAATCATTGGGCCCCATTGTGCAGGAGGGCTCGATTTTTAGAGGCGTTCGGAAAGTTATTATCCTGCTATTGAAGAAACGCCCTGACGCCCACCAACACCTGATGCACATCATGAAGAGTTACGACGAACGGATCAGACCATTTGGGGACCGGGAAATTGAAGCCGCTAAACAGCCTGCATCTTGGGTACGGCCGGGCCTTGTCATGGCCACATTCCAAGTGATCGGACTTTTTTTGTTGACATGTGTCGACGCGTTCGCACATGCAGTGACCCAGGGCGACAAGGGCTACATCCAGGAAATATCTGGCGTACACCTCTTGCCCTTCACCTACCTGGGCGCAAAGCACATGATGACCGGCTATGACCACATCCTGTTCTTGTTGGGGGTCATCTTCTTTCTCTACAAGCTCAAGCACATCGCGGTGTACGTCAGCCTGTTTGCCATCGGCCACTCGACCACAATGGTATTGGGCGTCTACTACAACATCGGGATCAACAGCTACCTGATCGACGCGGTGATTGGCTTTTCGGTCGTCTACAAGGCGCTCGACAACCTCGGGGCCTTTCAGCGCTGGTTCGGGGTGCAGCCCAACACCAAAGCGGCCACCCTGGTCTTCGGTCTGATCCACGGCTTTGGTCTGGCCACCAAGATCCAGACCTACGAAGTCTCACCAGATGGACTGCTACCCAACTTGCTGGCTTTTAATGTCGGTGTGGAGATTGGTCAACTGCTGGCTTTGGCCGTCATCTTGATCGGCATGAGCTACTGGCGCCGCACCGCGGGCTTTGTGCGTCACGCCTACAGCGCTAACGTGGTCATGATGTCGGCCGGGTTCACCCTGGTGGGCATGCAACTGACGGGCTACTTCGTCTCTCAATGAATTCGCGACTGATGAATATGTACAACCATGAAATGCCCTCCCCCGCTGAGCAGCCTTCTACAGGGCAGCTTATTCGCTCCACCCTCATCGCAGCCGTGTCCGCTTTGGTGCTGCTCTTGACCGTGGTCCTGCCGTCAGAGTACGGCGTAGACCCCTCGGGTATCGGTCGCGTCCTGGGCCTTACCGAAATGGGAGAGATAAAGACCCGTCTTGCCAGGGAAGCCGCCAAGGATGCGACTGCGACACAGACTCCGCATTCCGAACCGGCGCCTGAGAAAGCCGCAGCATCCAATGCGGGCGCGTCAAGCGGCCCGGCATGGCGCGACGAAATGACTTTCACACTCACCCCGGGGGAAGGGACCGAGATCAAGCTCAAAATGAAGGAAGGAGACAAAGCTCAGTACGCGTGGAGTGTGCAAGGGGGTGTTGTGAACTTTGACACGCACGGGGATGGGCCCGGTCGCTCGGTGAGCTACGAAAAAGGCCGCCGTGTAGCCAATGACGAGGGCGAATTGATTGCAGCCTTCACAGGCAATCACGGCTGGTTCTGGCGCAACCGGGGCGAGGCCAATGTGACGGTGCAGCTAAGAACCGGCGGGGTTTACAGCGATATCAAGCGGGTGAAGTAACTGGATTTTGGGCGGCTTTACCCAAAGAACTGCGCCAGCCCGATGACCAGGCCCTCAGGGATGCCAATCAATCCATTCGCCTGATCTTCAGACCTGTAGCCATGCTGTCTGGACCTTGGATGGGTAAGCAGCGACCTGGTGATAATCTCTACACCGCAGCTGCGATAGCATTCGATGTCAACACAGGCGCAATCGAAGCTCGCTTTCCCCCCCCCAATCAGTCTCCCGAATAGGATGTTTATATGTACGCCGTGTTTGCTCGGTTTGCTCTGATTATTGGTAGTATTTTAATTTTCATACGCCGTCAAAGTGGAGAGGCCGACTCTCAGGCCTTCGGCGAAAAACCCTCTATTCCTAAGGGTAAGCCTCAAGCCATTCCCACCCTCAAAATGCCGGCTGCCCGTGGCTGGGACAAGGGCCAACTGCCTGAAGTGGCGCCTGGCTTGACCGTCAATGCCTTCGCCAGTGGTCTGTTGCACCCACGATGGATCGACGTTCTGCCCAATGGTGATGTGCTGGTGGCCGAAGCCTGTAGTCCCGGCGGAAAGCCCAAAGGTATTTTTGACTTCGCACAAAAAAGCATTTTGCGTCGTGCGGGTGCCTTGGGCGTGAGCGCTAATCGCATTACGATATTGCGCGATACCAATGCCGATGGTGTTGCTGATATTCAGCAAACCTTTTTGAAAGATTTAAACCAGCCCTTTGGCATGGCCTTGGTGGACGGTCGCTTTTATGTAGGCAATACCGATGGCTTGGTGGTGTTTCCCTACACACAAAACGCGCTCAGCATTGAAGGATCAGGTCAAAAATTGGCCAGCTTCAAACCGGGTGGACATTGGACCCGCAGCATTATTCCCAGCGTGGATCAACAAAAACTCTACGTCGGTGTGGGTTCATCCAACAACATTGCAGAAAACGGAATGGAGGCAGAAGAAGGACGCGCCGCCATTCATGAGTTTGATGTGCGAACTCAACAGACACGCATTTTTGCGTCGGGCTTGCGCAATGCAGTCGGCATGGCCTGGGAGCCCACGACCGGCATCTTGTGGACGGTGGTCAATGAACGCGACGGTTTAGGAGACGAAACCCCGCCAGATTACCTGACGTCTGTGAAAGACGGTGGCTTTTACGGTTGGCCGTATTGCTACTGGGATCAAATCGTGGATGACCGCGTACCCCAAGACAAAGAGATGGTGGCCAAAGCCATCACCCCTGATTACGCTCTGGGTGGCCATACCGCCTCGCTGGGTTTGTGCTGGATGCCGCAAGGCACTCTGCCCGGTTTTCCAGACGGTATGGTGATTGGCCAGCATGGTTCATGGAACCGCAGCAAACTCAGCGGTTACCGTGTGGTTTTTGTGCCCTTCGAAAATGGTCGTCCCAGTGGCCCGGGACGCGACATCCTTAGCGGATTTTTAGCACCCGATGAAAAAGTCTCTTACGGCAGACCCGTGGGTGTGGTGATTGGCCCGGATAAAAAATCCTTGCTGATTGCAGATGATGTGGGCGACGTGATTTGGCGTGTCACGGGCAACAGCTGATCCAGACCGCTTCTGCCAGGGTGGTCAGCAGCGTCAGAATGTCCACGGAGATCCAACGGGAGCGAGATAAAAGGGAGGCGGCCTTTGATATGGCATTGCTCAACCGCCTGCAGAGTGCCGGACGCCCCGAATTCTGTACGCATTGCAGCCCTGGCTGCGAAAGCCGCAATGGGGCTAGGGTAAGCTCGTCTTGAGCGTGATCCACGCCCCTTGGTTAGTGTTGGGCACTTTGCTCGTTTGTTTTGGTTTGGCGTGCTGGGGCTACAACCCGCAGCGCGGGTTTGGCCAGCTCAACAAACGTGGCAACGGTCCCGACTGAGCCAAACCCCCGTTTTAAAAGCTATTCAATGTTGAACAAAAGTAACCGGCGTCACTGCCTGATGCACATCGCCAGCTTGCTGACGCAGACACCCGCACTCACATCAACCATCGCTCAAGCCGACGAGCCGGCATACCCGCTTCGACCGATCACGCTGATCGTGCCTTGGCCCGCTGGCGGTTCCACCGATATATCCTTGCGTTTTTTGGCGGAAGAGGCCGGCAAGCGCTTGGGTCAAAACGTCATCGTTGAAAACCGGCCCGGTGCCGGTGGCAGCATGGCCATGTCCTTGCTCCAAACGGCCAAGCCTGATGGCTACACACTGGCCCAGATGCCGCAACCGGTTTTTCACATCGGTCACCGACAAAAAGTGATGTGGGATCCGATCCGCGACACCGTTCCCATCATTCAAATCTCGGGTTACACCTTTGGGGTGGTGGTGCCAGTGGCCAGTCCGTTTCAAAGCATTGCCGACATCTTGAAGTGGGGCCGTGCGAACCCCGGTCAGCTCACCGTCGGCTCCAACGGCATCGGCACCACGCCGCACACAGCGATGGAAGAGTTGATGGAGCAACAAGGCATAGCCTACATTCACGTACCCTACAAGGGCACGACAGAGCAAATGCTGGCGGTGTCCTCTGGACAATTGATGGTCGGTGTGAATTCAACCGGATTTGCATCCTATGTGGAGACTGGCAAACTGCGCTTACTCGCCACCTTTGGCGAGCGCCGAAGCAAACGTTGGCCTGAGGCACCCACCATGAAAGAACTGGGGTTGGGCATCGTCGCGATGTCGCCCTACGGCATCGTCGGCCCCAAAGGGCTTTCACCAAAAGTCATCCAAACACTGCACGCGGCTTTCAAGGCCGCCATGAACGAACCCATTCACCGCGATGAGATCGCCAAGTACGACCAAGAGCTCAATTACCTTGGGCCTGAGGACTACGGTAAATTCATGCGAGAAGCGTTTGCCACCGAAAAACGCGCTGTCGATCGACTCGTTCAATTACGACGATCTAATTGACGCAGTACGTCGGAATCCCTCGTTAATGAGAAAGCAGAAAGTTAGTCTAGGGCTTAGAGGGCACTGTTAAATCCAAGCGCAAAAAGGCTTCCGGCGGCGCATCATTTTTTTCCATCAGTTTGCTGATCTGTGCCATCAAGCGTTCCTCGGCTGCCGCATCGCGGATGGGTTGCAACTGGGCCGGATCGGAGGCCAGATCAAACAGCACCGTCGTGGTGTCCTCGTAGCCGCTGCCCTGCCCCGTGTGTCCCACCGGTTGGCCCTTGGCATTGCGCCGCGCCGGAACTTTCAGTAGAGGCACGCCTTGGGTGAAGTTAAAACCGCGCGCCAGCTCGGCCTGGGCCAGGTCGGCCACGGCAAACATGGACTTCAGGTGCATAGGCATCAAGGTGTACTCATACAAATCCTGACGCGTCATGTCCTGCGGGTAGCGGAAATAGGTGTAGCGCCCGTCGGTGATATTGGTGGCCGCACCAAACATGCCGTAAATAGCCGCTTCACGCAGCGGCATGTCTTGCTCTAGCAAAGGCATCAGGGAGTGGCCTTCGACCGTGGCCGGCGGCTTCATACCGTGCAAATCGAGCAAGGTGGGCATCAAGTCGGTGGTTTGGGTCAATGCTTGTCGGCGTTGACCGGCCTGCGCTGCAAAAGCCGGGTGCGCAATCACCAGCGGGATATGCGCGATTTCGTTAAAAAATGGCATGCGGTTTTTGCCCCACCAGTCATGCTCGGCGAGTAAAAAACCGTGGTCCGTGCTCAGAACCACCGTGGTGTCCTTCCACATGTCGTGGCGGTCCATGTAGTCGAGCAAGCGGCCAAAGTATTCGTCGCACATGCTCAGCAAGGCGGCGTAATTGGCGCGCAACTCCTGCACCTCTAGCGCGGTTTCTTCATGGCGCTTGTAACGCGGCCAGTCCAGGATAGGCCCGGTGTAGCCGGTGGGATAGCGCTCGCGAAAACGCGCCGGGGCAGCAAATGGCTCATGCGGGTCAAAGCATTCCAAATGCAGCAGCCAGTTGTCTGCATCCCGGTTGGCATCCAGAAAATCAAAACCGGCCTTAAAGGTGCGCGGGCAGCAATAGTCGGCTTCGTTTTTCATGTACTCGCGGTTCACCATGGTTTGCAAGCGGCCATCGTTCGGGCCTTCGGGCTGCTGCATGGGGTGGTACATCTGCTTAAAGCGCTCCAAAGGCGGCTGCACCATGGCCTTCCATTTATCCCATTCTTGGCCGCGTATGAATTCCCATGACGAATACCGGTTGTGGTAAGTGGCCCCACCGTCCTCCCAGTAGTGGTAATGATCCGAAATCAGGTGGGTGTAAGTGCCCTGGGTGCGAAGCAGTTCAGAGAAGGACTGGTCAAAAGGCTCGAGTGCGCCCCAGCTGCGGTGCAAGAAATTCAGGCGCCCGGTATGCAGATCTCGCCGGGCCGGCATGCATGGCAGGCTGCCCACGTAGTGATTGTCAAATGTCACCGCACGCTGCGCAAAACGCTTGAAGTTTGGCGTGGACACGGCACTGCCGCCATAGCACTCCAAGGCGTTACGCACCAGGGAGTCAAACAGTACAAATATGGTCTTCATGCATGCCCTTGTTGATCGGCTCTGTCCTCAGCTGCCAGTGCGGGCTCGGCGCATAAAGACGACCCGAAAAGCCATGTTACTATAGATAGAACTATCGGATTTTTAATGCAGAGTTCGACCCATCCCATCTTTCCGGACAGCCCGGTGCCGTTGTATTCCCAGCTGGCCGACCTCTTGCGTCAGCGCGTGATGCGCGGCATGTGGGGACCGGGTACCAAGGTGCCTTCTCTGGAAGCCATGGTGGCCGAATTCAAGGTGGCGCGCGTCACCGTGCGCCAAGCTATCGACATCCTCACGCGTGAAGGCCTCTTACTGCCCCAACGCGGACGCGGCACCTTTGTCACCGATCAAGTGCGCACAGAACGCTCGCTCACTCTGGAGACATCTTTGCGCGGTCTGGCAGACGCCTACCGCAACGACAAGCCCGAACTCACTTTGCTGGAAGAAGCCGGGGTGCAACCCCCGCTCACAGCACTGGACGGCAAAGCAGCACCCGCCTACCACTACATGCGCCGGGTGCATTCGCGCAACGGCCAGGCCTATTGCGCGGCGTCCATCTTTATCGACCAGCGCGTGTTCCGTCAGGCGCCCAAGCGCTTTCGCCAGGAAACCGTGGTGCCGGTGATGATGGACTTGCCCAAATTGAACATCGCTGCAGCCCGCCAGACCCTGAGGATCTCGACTGCCGACGTCGAACTCGCCCAACTGATTCAGGTGCCGGTGGGGTCGCCGGTCGCCGAAGTGCGGCGCATTGTGCAATCTGGCGATGGCACGGTGCTGTACCTCGGGCAAATTACCTACCGCGGCGACTTCATCCAATTTGAAATGCAGCTAACGCTCTAAATTTTTGTCCCTCAACTTCAAGGCCACTGCCATGCACACCACACGCTTTCTCCGCCGCCATGTCATACGCACTCTGTGGGTCGCGACCGCCACCCTCGGCGTATTGTTGACTTCAGCGCAAGCACAAAACTACCCCAACAAACCGGTGCGCGTGATCGTTCCTTGGCCGGCCGGTGGCCTGGTCGATGTGGCGGCCCGCCAACTGAGCAACCGCATGCAAACCATGATGGGCCAACCCTTTGTTGTAGAAAACAGGCTGGGTGCAGGCGGCAATATTGGCGCCGACCAAGTGGCCAAAGCCAGCGCCGACGGCTACAGCCTGCTGTTCACCACCAGCGCCCTGACCATGAATACCGCCATGCGCTCGCCGATGCCTTTTGATGCTGTCAAAGACTTCGAGCGCGTGGCCATGGTGGCCTATGGCCCGCTGGTTCTGGTGGTGCAACCGAGCAGCAACATCACTACTTTGCAGGACTTAATCAATACCGCGCGAAGTAAACCGGGAAGGCTGAGCTATGCCTCTGCAGGGATAGGTTCACCTGCGCACCTGACTGGCGAGCTCTTGAAATCGCGTCTGAATTTATTCGTAGTGCATATCCCCTACACCGGCGCACCAGCAGCCATCACAGACCAAATCGCCGGACGCATTGATTACCAGTTTGCCAATGCGGCAGTTGCCCTGCCGCAAATCAAAGCCGGCAAACTGCGTGCGCTGGCGGTGACCAGCCAGCAGCGCATGCCCAGCATTCCCCAAATACCCACCATGGCCGAAGCAGGCATGAAAGATTTTGAGGTGGACCAATGGCTGGGGCTGTTAGCGCCCAAAGGCACACCGCCGGCAGTCGTAGACAAGCTGGTCAGTGAAGTCAATAAAGTGCTGCTGTTAGACGACTTCGGGCAGGCCCTGGCCAATGCCGGCATGAACAGTGCCAAGCCCGGCAAGCCCGAAACATTTGATGCGTTTTTTAAGCAAGAGTTGACGCAATGGACCAAAGTGGTCAAGGATGCCGGCATCAAACTTGAATAAATCCACATCAGGCATTGATCCAATGAATCAGGCGCAACCCAATATTTTGCTGGTCATGGCAGACCAGTTGGCTGTGCAGACCTTGCCCTTTCACGGGCACCCGGTGGTCAAGACCCCGCACTTGAGCGCACTGGCTGCGCGGGGGGTGGTGTTTGACAGCGCCTATTGCAATTTCCCGATTTGTGCGCCGTCTCGCGTGTCCATGCTGAGCGGACGTTTGCCGCATTCCCTGGGTGCTTATGACAATGCATCCGAATTCGCATCGGCAACGCCGACCATGGCCCACTACCTGCGCCAAGCGGGTTACCGCACCATTTTGTGCGGCAAGATGCATTTCATTGGGGCCGACCAGTTGCATGGTTTTGACGAACGCCTGACCACCGATATTTACCCGGCCGACTTTGCGTGGACTCCCGACTGGCTCAAAGGCCCCGGCTTCAGGCCAACCGGCGTGAGCATGCGTCCGGTACTGGAAGCAGGACCCTGCGTGCGCAGCATGCAAATCGACTACGACGACGAGGTCGAATACAAGGGTGCGCAATGCCTGTACGACCTGGCCCGCTCGCCCCGAGACAAACCTTTTTTTCTGACCGTCTCTTACACCCATCCGCATCCGCCCTTCGTTGCCCCGCAGCGGTTTTGGGACATGTACCGGGAAGAGGAAATCGACGCGCCACGAGTGCCGCCTATTGCTTATGCAGACTTAGACGTACACAGCCAATGGCTCTATGTAGCGCATGCGCAAGATCTGTACAGCGTGTCCGAAGCGCAAGTGCGCCGCGCGCGCCACGCCTACTACGGCATGGTCAGTTATGTAGATGAAAAAATCGGCCGCATCCTGAACGTACTCAAAGAAACCGGCCTGGAGGACAACACCGTCGTGGTGTTTTGCGGCGACCACGGTGAAATGCTGGGTGAGCGCGGCATGTGGTTCAAGCAATGCTTTTTCGAATCATCGGTGCGTGTGCCGCTGATTGTCTCCATGCCTGACCGCTTTGCGCCAGCCAGGGTGGCTGACCATGTCTCGCTGGTGGACCTGTTGCCCACGTTCAGGGACCTGGCCCATCACGGACAACCGCCACCCGCGGCAGGCCCCTTGCACGGGCAAAGCCTGATGGGCTTGCTGCATGGCAGTGCCGAAACTGAGCGCTGCGTGGTGTCTGAATACAGTTCCGAAGGCGTGATGGCCCCCTCGCGCATGGTGCGCATAGGCCCATGGAAATACATCTTCACGCATGGCCTGGCACCGTTGATGTTCAACCTGGAAACAGACCCGGATGAACTCCACAACCTGGCAGGGCAAAGTGCACATGCTCAGACCGAAGAGCGCCTGCACGCCCTCCTGGTGAAAGACTGGGACCCGGCCGACACGCACGCGCGCATCTTGGCAAGTCAGCGCGAGCGTCTGTTTTTGGCAGAAGTGGCCGGCAAGTCCGAAGCAACACCCAACTGGGCCTACCAACCATTTGTAGATGAAAGCCAGCGCTTTATTCGCGGCTCCGGGGCTGCCGGGCCGACCACGGTCAAAGCGCGGGCGCGCTTTCCTTTCGTCGAGCCGGTGCAACCCGACATTCAAACAACACAGGGCAGTGAAAAGCAGAACAAATGACAAGCAACCATTCGATCACTGCACCAGCCCCGCCCCGCCTTAAAGCAAACCGGCTTGCGAAATGAACTTGGGGTTCAGGTAGGCTTCCAGCGCTTCGGTGCCGCCTTCAGATCCGTAGCCTGAATCCTTCACGCCGCCAAAAGGTGTTTCGGGCATACCCAAACCCAGGTGGTTGATGCTGACCATGCCGGCCTGTAAGGCACCGCCGATTTGTTGCGCGGTGCGAGCAGAGCGGGTCCAGGCATAAGACGCAAGACCGGCAGGCAAGCGGTTCGCTTCGCGCACTGCATCGTCAAAAGTGGCAAAGGGATTGATCAAGGCCATGGGGCCGAAGGGCTCGTCAACCATGGCGTGTGCGTGCTGAGGCACTTCCGTCAACACAGTGGGCTCCCAGAAATTGCCCGTACCTTTCACAGGCTTGCCGCCCAAGAGAAGTTGCGCATGCTGCGCGCAGGCATCGTCCGTCAGGCTTTGCATGGCATGGACGCGGCGCGGATTTGCCAGCGGTCCCATGTTGCTGGCGGCATCCAGACCATTACCCACTTTGAGCTGGCGTGTGTGCTCCAGGAATTGCGCTACGAAGTCGCGGTACACCCCTTCCTGCACCAAAAACCGGGTGGGCGACACGCAGACCTGACCGGCATTGCGAAACTTGCTGGCCACCATGGTCTTGGCAGCCAAAGCGATGTCTGCATCGTCGAACACAATCACCGGCGCGTGACCGCCCAATTCCATGGTCATGCGCTTCATGTGCAAACCGGCCATGGATGCCAGTTGCTTGCCTACCGCGGTGGAGCCGGTAAAAGAGATTTTGCGGATCACCGGATGCGCAATGAGGTAGGAAGAGATTTGTGCCGGGTCACCATAAATCAGATTGATCACGCCAGCGGGGACACCGGCATCAATGAAGGTGGTGATCAGGGCTGCGGGGGAAGCCGGCGTTTCCTCAGGGGCCTTGACCACCATAGAGCAACCTGCAGCCAGCGCGGCAGCGAGCTTGCGCACGATTTGGTTGATCGGAAAGTTCCAGGGCGTGAATGCTGCAACAGGACCCACCGGCTCTTTGACCACCAGTTGGTAAACATCATGCTGGCGCGCCGGGATGACGCGGCCATAGGCGCGCCGTCCTTCTTCAGCAAACCAGTCGATGGTGTCTGCCCCGGCCATCACCTCCAGCATTGCCTCGGCCAGCGGTTTGCCCTGCTCCATGGTCATCAAGCGGGCGACAGCGTCCGCCCGGTCGCGCAGCAACTGCGCGGCCTTACGCATGGTCTTGTAGCGCTCAAAAGCACTGGTACGGCGCCAGACCTCAAAGCCCCGCTCCGCGGCATCAGCGGCCTGGGCTAAATCGTCCAAGTCAGCGCATGCCAGTTGCGCCAACACCTCGCCGGTGGCAGGGTTGCGCACCGGCAGACTGCGGCCGGAGGAGCCTGCGCGCCATTGGCCGTCTATGTAGAGTTGGGTGTCAGGGTAATCGCTCATATTTTCTCTTGGGTTTTAAACATTCATCAGGTCTGCAGAAGTATCAAGTTAATGCATGAGAGGGTGCACGGCGTTGGGCGTCTTCAAGCACCATCGCTGCACCTTTTTCACCGATCATGATAGCGGCCGCATTCGTATTGGTGGACACCAGGCGCGGCATCACAGAAGCATCAATCACGCGCAAGCCATCCACGCCGCGCACACGCAGGCGCTCGTCCACGACGGCCTGTTGATCTGCCCCCATGCGGCAAGTGCCCACGGGGTGGTACACAGTGCCGCCGCGCTCGCGGGCAAAGGCTTCTAAAGCCTTGTCGCCGATCACGCCATTGCCCGGGAAATATTCTTCGCCCGTCACCAAGCCGCGAAAAGCCGGTTGCTCATAAATCTCGCGCAACTGGCGCAGCCCTGCCACCAGCACACGCACGTCCTGCGATTCACGCAAATAATTGGAGACGATGCGCGGCGCAAGCGTCGGGTCTGCAGATTGCAATTGAACCGTGCCGCTGGACACAGGCCGGCATTGCGTTGCCGATGCAGAAAACCCGGAGAAACGGTGCAGTGAATCCCCCGGCTTGTCCACAGACAAAGGCATCACGTTGAACAACACATCAGCACGGCCGCCCTGCGCATGCTCGGTACACGCCAGCCCACCCACCTGACCCGCGCCCACAGTCAAGGGCCCACGCTTTTGAAACAACCATTGCGCGCCCATCTGCGCCAGACGCAAAGGGCTGCGCACATCATCATTGAGTGAGTGTGCTTTGCGCAGCTTGACAATCACGCGTGCCTGGTAATGGTCTTGCAAATTTGAGCCCACATCGGGCGCATCAGCATTGACTTCAATACCGTGCGAACGCAACAAGGCCGCCGGTCCGATACCCGAAAGTTGCAAGATCTGCGGCGATTGCAAAGCGCCGGCGGCCAGCAGCACTTCGCCGTCCACACGCGCCTCCTGCCGCTCACCCGATTGCAGCCATTGCACGCCTGCTGCGCGCCCGTTTTCTTGAAGTATTTGTGTGACATGTGCACCGGTGACGATGTGCAAATTTTTGCGGCCCATCACAGGACGCAAAAAAGCGGTGGCCGCATCGCAGCGCCAGTGTCCACGCAAGGTCAGCTGATAGCGACCCATGCCATCGGACTGCGCGCCATTGAAGTCGTCGGTACGCGCATGACCTGCTTGGGCTGCCGCATCCAACCAAGCTTCGCAATAGGGATGGTCATTGCGCAAGTCCGACACGCCCAATTCGCCGCTATCGCCGTGGTAATCGTTGGCGCCACCTTCGTAGCGCTCAGAGCGTTTGAAAAAGGGCAGAACATCGTCATAGCCCCAGCCCTTAGCGCCCAATGCAGCCCAGTCGTCGTAGTCTGCGCGCTGACCGCGTATATAGAGCAAACCGTTGATGGCGCTGGAGCCACCCAGTACCTTGCCGCGTGGCCACACCATCGTCCGCCCCATGGTGTAGGACTGAGGCTCCACTGGAAACTGCCAGGAAAAACGGGTGTCGTTGATGGTTCTGAAGTAGCCCACCGGCAAACGCAACCAAAACCCCTGGGATGCGCCACCGGCTTCGAGCAACATGACACGGCAAGCAGGGTCTGCACTCAAGCGGTTGGCTAACACACAACCGGCTGAACCAGCGCCAACAATGATGTAGTCAAAACCCTCGGATGTGGCCGCGATGTTCATGGTGTCTTGGAGATTAAAGGCAAGGTCAGTTGAACACGCTGTTGAAGTTTGAATTGACACTTGGCTTGACGCTGTTGGCAGAAAATGACCTGCAGCGCCAACACCCAAGGCCATGCCTGGCTGACTGAGCTCCGCACCCTCAAGCACGGAGCTCCGTCAGCAAGGACTGGTCATGCCAACCATCAGGCCTTGACGCTGTTCAACAACAAAGATGTGTCGAAATATGTTTTGGCTGGCACTGGGTTTTGAATACCGCCAAAGCGCGCATAAAAATCTGTCACTTGCTGCAGCCATCCCAATGCCGTGCCGTCCTGGTAGAGCTTTTGCCACTCAGCAGTCGTGTGGTACTTGGACGCCTTGAATTGCTCCTGCAATTCGGCCAATGGAACTTGTTCGTAGTTTTTGGCTTGAATGATGGGCAAGATGGTTGCTGAATTTTTGATCAGATCGTCATTGGAAGCGGCCCAGCCGCGCACGACTTGAGCAACGACTGCGCGATTTTTTTCAAAGTAGTCGGCTCGTGTTGCCCAGCCGCCGACGATGGCAGACTTGGGGAAATAGGCCGAGGCATCCACCAGCATTTTGGCTGCGGGCACGCGCTGACGAACCTGCATGTTGAATGGCACCCACAAGGCCACTGCCGGGACGGCACCGGAGATGAAGGAGGTGACAGCCACAGGCATCCCTTGGTTGACAAGCTCAACATCTTTTGCGGGGTCCAAGCCATTGGCGCGCAAAGCTGCATCCAGGAACACGTGAGCCGTGGTCCCTAAGGTGGTGGAGATTTTTTTACCCTTGAGGTCGGCCCATGTCTTGACCCCTTGGTCTTCCCGGATCCACAGCTGAGCCGTCGCAAATTCAATGTTGTTGATTAAAAAAGCTTTGCCCTGCCCGCGCGCGGGAAAGTTGGAGATCACTGCGCCGGTGGACAACATGTCCAGACTTCCGCCAATCATGGCGTTGAAAAGTTCCAGACCGGTATTGAACTTGACCGGGTCAAACTCAATGCCCTCTTTGGCCCAATGCCCGCGATGCACACCCGTCCACAGTTGACCCGTCACGGCCAAGGTGTCCACATAACCCACACGAATTTTGGTGCGCTGCTGCGCGATAGCCGGGGCACCCAGACTGGCCAAGCCGGCAGCACCCAGGCCCAAGACGATATTGCGGCGACGAAGTTGTAAGTTATGGCTCATGAAAATCTCCTTTAGATCGTGAAGAAAAACCGAAAATTGACTTAACTGTCTTGCTAACCAGAAGCAACACCCAAGCGCTGCTGCACTTCATATTCCGCCATCACAAGATCGCGAACGTGCGCCTTGATGGCAATGAATTCTGCCGTTTCGTGCAGGCTCTCGTTGCGCGGGTAACCGAACGGAATTTCTATGATTTCCTTGATGCGCGCAGGTCGTGCAGTCACCACAACAATACGGGAGGCCAGGTACACCGCCTCGTCCACCGAGTGAGTGATCATCATCACCGTTTTGCCTTCACGCTGAAGCACTTCGAGCAACAAGTTCTGCATCTTGGAACGCGTTTGCGCGTCCAGCGCCCCAAAAGGCTCGTCCATCAAAAGGAACTCAGGTTGGGCCGCATAGGCCCGTGCGATTGCCAAGCGTTGCCGCATACCACCTGAGAGTGTTTTAGGAAAAGCCTTCGCAAAATCTGTCAGCCCCATCAGCGCCAGGTACTTGCGGCAAACAGATTCAGCCTCGGCAGCAGGGGTCTTGCTACCGGAAAGCCGCAAGCCGAAAAGAATATTTTGCTCCACGGTTAGCCATGGAAAAACGCCGTACTCCTGGAAGATGACGCCGCGATCTCGACCGGGGCCCTGTATCGGATTGCCATCCAGCGTGAGGCTTCCTTCAGTGGGCTTGGCAAAGCCTGCAAGAAGGTTCATCAGCGTGGTTTTGCCACAGCCTGATGGACCGACGATGCAGATGAACTCGTTTTCCCGGATGTCCAAGGACACATCGTCCACCACCCGCAAGGGCCCATTCTCGGTTTGAAAATCAAAAGAAACTTTGTCAAATTGGATGCGTGGTGTGCTCATTGGGCCTCCACCCGCTCTTGCCAGCGGATCATGCGCCGGGTGACTGCGCGTAACGCCATGTCCATGGTCATGGCGACCACACCGATGCAGACGATACCCACATAAATGACATCGATTTGGAAGAAAGATCCTGCACTCTGTATCAGTGCACCGAGTCCCTGCTGGGCCGCCACCAGCTCTGAAGCCACCAAGGTGGCCCAAGCCACGCCCAGAGCAACCCGCAAGGCGGTGAGGATGTGGGGCATGGTCATCGGCACAATGACTCTTGAAAAAATTTCCCATTCATTAGCCCCTAAGGTGCGGGCTGCCTTGATGTAAATGGGACTGATCTGAGAAACGCCTTCGTACATCACAATCACGCCCGCAAAAAAACTGGCGTAAAAAAGGATGATGACTTTGGCTGGCTCATCGATTCCGAAATACACCACCACCAAAGGAATCAGCGCAATGGGCGGAAGAGCCCGGAAAAAATTGATCAGCGGATCCAGAAAAGTTCGAGCGCTTTTGTACCAGCCAATCAGGAATCCCACCGGCACCGCCAGAGCAATACCCAGCGCCACGCCCAGCGTGACGCGCTGGGTCGACTTGAGGATGTCAATACCCAGCCTGCCACCAAACAGCAATTCAATCAGCTTTGTCGCGACCTGAGCCGGTGTGGGCATCAGACCCGGATTCACCAAGCCCGAGGTCGCAAGGCCTTGCCAAAGCGCAATTAACAAAAACCAAGGCAGCAGTAACAGACCGAAATGGCGCAGGCGCAGCACGATGAAGAATCTCCAATGAATACAATTTAAGCCTATGTTACTATAAATAGAACTTTAAAACCTAAGGCTTTTCCTGACAAGTAAGTTGAAGCCTTGCCCAGCGATTTTCACCCTTCAAAATTCCGCATGAGCCGCATCAGCCTCACCGTTCATCCCGATGACAACGTCAGCACTTTATTGGACTTCCACACCGATGTGCTGATCACACGCGACGGCCTCGTGCTCAAGGAGCCGATCCCTTTTGGGCATAAAGTGGCCCGCCAAGACATTGCAAAGGGGCACGCTGTCATCAAATATGGCGTGGCTATCGGCAAAGCCACAACAACCATACGGGCCGGAGAGCATGTTCATGTCCACAACTGCAGCTAAGCCACTTGCTACAGCCATGACCGGCGGTTTGAGTTTCATGGGTTTTGCCCGCCTGGATGGCCGCGTAGGCGTGCGCAACCATCTGGCGGTCATTTCAACCGTCGCACTGAGTAACCGTATCGCCGAACTTGCAGCCCAGCGCCATGAGGCTGGCAAAGGCGAGCCCGTATTGGAAATCAAAGGCGAATTTCAAAGAGGCCTGCAGCTGGCCGACGCGCAATTACAGGACCAGGTGATAGCGCAACTTGTTGACCATCCCAACATCGGTGCTGCGCTGGTCTTGTGCCACGACCGGCGCGCTGCACAGACTTGGCAAAAGCTTTTCTCCGGTAAGCCTGTTGAGGTGCTCGCAGTGATGGACGGCGAGGGCGTGGAAAACGCGATCAAGCTTGCTTGCCAAGCACTTGAGCGCTTAAGTCAGCAGATACGTGAGCAGGTGAGAGTACCCTGCCCTTTTTCAGCGCTGACCTTCGCTCTGGAGTGCGGCGGCTCAGATGCTTCGAGTGCAGTCTGCTCAAACCCTGCAGTGGGTCGGTTTGTGGACGATGCCATTGCAAATGGCGCCCGTGTCATCGTCTCGGAAACCGCAGAATTCATTGGTGCAGAAGAGGTGGTACGCGCTCAATCAGCTTCGCCGGACATAGCGCAGGCCATCATCAACTGCATCGCCATCACCGAGACACGCATGGCGGGAGACGGCGACCATTACCGAGGTGTGAACCCTACTGCCGAAAACATTGAAGCCGGTCTGACCACCCTGGTGGAAAAAACGATGGGTGCAGTTTGCAAGATCGGTGATTCACATTTTCAAGGCTGCCTGTCTTTCGGTCAGCCGCCTGCCGGGCCGGGGCTGTACTTTATGGATACACCGTTCTTCAGCCCTTGTTCCATGACCGGCATGGTGGCCGCAGGCGCGCAGATCACGCTTTTTTCGATGGGCGTTTTCAACCCTTCCGGCAATCCGCTGGCGCCAACGCTCAAACTTTGTGGCAATCCACACACCGTGAAGCTCTGGTCAGACGGTATTGATGTCAAGCTCACTCGCCTCATCTCTGGAGACATATCGCTTGAAGAGGCGGGCCATCAAGTCACCCAAACCGTCATAGACACAGCGAACGGACACCTCACGAAAACAGAAAAATGGGGCGAAGGACAATTCATCATGCCCCGTTTGTTGCCAGCGTTTTAAAGCAGCGCTCTGGTTTTAACCCAGATACGCGAACCCATTCACACCACCGCGTGTCAAGGCTTGACGGGCTCGAGCCTGAGTAGCCGCCCTTGCGCTTCGTCGGTCAACAGGTAAACAAACCCGTCCGGGCCCATGCGGACGTCGCGAATGCGGCCTACCCGGCCTTGCAGCAATCGCTCTTCCTTGATGACTTTCTCGCCATCCAGCGTCAAACGCAGCAGCATTTGTCCCGCCAAGGCACCCACCAGCAAATTGCCATGCCATTGTGGAAACTGTGAACCGCTCACAAAAGCCATGCCCGATGGTGCAATCGACGGAACCCATACATGCACAGGTTGAACCATGCCAGGTTTGGTCTGACCTTCACCAATTTTGGTACCCAGACCGTAGTTCACCCCGTAGGTGACCACGGGCCAGCCGTAATTCAGACCCGATCGCATCACGTTGACCTCGTCACCGCCCTGCGGTCCGTGCTCGTGGGTCCAAAGCTCGCCGGTGACGGGGTGCAGCGCAGCCCCTTGCATGTTGCGATTGCCCAGCGTCCATTTTTCGTGCAAAGCCCCTGCTTGCCTTGTGTAGGGGTTGTTGGCCGGCACACGCCCGTCGTCATACAGGCGAATGACAGAGCCGGCATGGTCGTCCAGTTTTTGGGCCCGTGCCTGGTCACCCCGATCGCCCAGGGTCAGGTACAGCATCCCGGCCTGGTCAATCACAATGCGCCCGCCGAAGTGATGACTTGAACGCGTTTTGCGCTGCATGCTAAAGAGCACCTGTACATCGGTCATGCGGTGACCTTGCAATTTGCCGCGCGCCAAGGCCGTGCCCCAACCGCCCGCCCCAGGCGCGTTGTAAGCCCAGTAAATCCAGCCGTTTTGTGCGTACTGCGGGTGCAAAACCACATCCAACAAACCACCCTGACCTTGCGCCACGACGTCTGGCAAACCTTCAATCGGCTTGGGGTCCAATTTGAAATCTTGCCCCACCCGGCGCAAACGTCCGGCCCGTTCGGTGATCAGCATTCGCCCATCCGGCAAAAAAGCCATGGACCAGGGGTTGTCCAAACCAGTCAACAAACTGGTAACACGAAACGCGTGTCTTTCGGAGTTGATGACCGACGACTTTTCCTGCGCCAAAGCGCTGAGGCCAGCCAAGCCAGCAATGAGCAGGACAAAGAGAGCTCGAAAAGTTGAGATTGTCATGAGGCGTTATGGTATCGACAAGCTCAAAGAGAGCCAATTTACAGGGCTTTAAATTCGACCCTCTTCCACGGCATGGCAGGCAATGCGCACGCCACCCAGCCATAGCAGCGCCGGACGCTCGGCGCGGCAACGCTCATTGGCATGCGGGCAACGCGGATGAAAGGTACAACCGCTGGGCGGGTTCAGCGGGTTGGGCACTTCGCCCTGCACCGGGGTGCGGGCCCGGCCGGTTTCGTGCATTTTGGGAATGGCGTCCAGCAACATCTGGGTGTAGGGGTGGCGTGGTTGCGCAAACAGGGTTTGCTTGTCGGCCAACTCCACCAAACGGCCCAGGTACATCACGCCCACATGGTCGCTGACATGCCGAACCACCGCCAGATTGTGAGAAATGAACAGGTAGGTCAGGCCGCGCTGGCGTTGCAGGTCCTTCATGATGTTGAGCACCTGCGCCTGCACAGAAACATCCAGCGCGGAGGTGGGCTCATCGCACACCAGAAACTCCGGCTTGCTGGCCAGCGCGCGCGCAATCGAAATACGCTGGCGCTGCCCACCTGAGAACTGGTGCGGGTACTTGAGCCGGTCCAGCGCACTCAAGCCAACCGACTCCAACAACTCCTCTACCCGGCTGCGCAAGGCCACCGGCTCGGTGATCAGACCATGCTCATAAAGCGGCTCGCCCACAATGCTCTCGACCGTCCAGCGCGGGTTCAGGCTGGCGTAGGGGTCTTGAAAGATCATCTGGATGCGGCGGCGAAGCGCGCGTCCGGGCGGCGTTTCAAGCACCTTGTGAACATCCTGCCCGTCAAATTTCACTTCACCCCGGCTGGGTGAATACAAACCGACCAGCAAGCGCGCCACCGTACTTTTGCCGCAACCCGATTCGCCCACCAGGGCCAGTGTTTTGCCTTTTTCAATCTCGAAACTGACGCCGTCAACTGCGTGCAGCAGCAGGCGCGGCTTGCGCTCAATCACGCGGTTGAGCCAGGGCGCCGAGACGTCAAAACTCTTGGCGATGTTGCTGACCTGAATCAGGGGTGTCGTTGCCGTCATGCCTGGCCTTCGTGCAACCAGCAGGCCGCCCGGCTGGTGCCGGCGTCCATGAGTTCAGGGCGTTGCTGCCGGCATTTTTCAATGCTGCGCTTGCAGCGCGGGTTGAAGGCGCAGCCCGCGGGAATGGCGTTCAGCCGCGGCATCGTGCCATCAATCTGAAAAAGGTTTTCACGGTCCTGGGTGATATCGGGTATGGCCGCCATCAACCCGGCGGTATAGGGGTGGGCCGAACGGTTGATGACATCGTGCACCTTGCCGATCTCGGCCACCCGGCCGGCGTACATGACGGCGACGCGGTCACAGGTCTCGGCAATCACGCCCATGTCATGGGTGATCAGCATCACCGCCGCGCCGCGCTCGCGGCACAGTTTTTTGAGCAAGCTGATGATCTGAGCCTGAATGGACACGTCCAGCGCGGTGGTCGGTTCGTCGGCCACGATCAAACGGGGCTCTGCGGCCAGCGCCAGCGCAATCACCACCCGCTGACGCATGCCGCCGCTGAACTGGTGCGGAAAATGGTCAATGCGCTGTTCAGCGGCAGGAATGCCGGTATCCTGCAGCAAATCAATGGCCCGCCGCCTGGCCTGCGCGGCAGACATCGGCAAATGCGCCAGGATGGTTTCAGTCAGCTGCCGGCCAACACTGTAGAGCGGGTTCAGCGAGGTCAGCGGATCCTGAAAAATCGCCCCGATCTTGCGCCCGCGGATGGGCCGCATTTGATCAGACGACAAGTTATCGATGCGCTGGCCTTCCAGCAAAATTTCTCCGCTGACGATGCGCCCGGGCGGCTCCAGCAAACCGATGATGGACGCGCCGGTCAGCGACTTGCCGGCGCCCGACTCACCCACCACGCCCAGAATTTCACCCGGTGCAATGTCAAAAGAAATACCGTCCAGCGCCCGCAGCGTGCCGTGCCGGCCGGGAAACTCGACAACCAGGTTTTTCACCTGCAGCAGGCTGTTGTTCATACCGTCTCGGGGCTCCACTAGCGCAGACGCGGGTTGAGCGCATCGCGCAACCAGTCGCCCAGCAAATTGACACTCAAGGCAATCACCACCAGCATGGCGCCCGGAAAAACAGTGATCCACCACTCACCCGAAAAAAGGTAGTCGTTGCCAACCCGGATCAAAGTCCCCAGAGACGGCGCCGTTGGTGGCGAGCCCACGCCCAGAAATGACAGTGTGGCCTCTGTGAGGATGGCTGTGGCGACCTGAATGGTTGCCAGCACCAGCACCGGCCCCAGCACGTTGGGTAGCACATGGCGCGCCATGATGCGCACCGGCGCCACCCCGGTCACCCGGGCTGCCTGCACATATTCCTTGCCCCGCTCCACCATGGTGGAGCCGCGCACCGTGCGCGCATACTGCACCCAGCCTGTGAGCGAAATCGAAATGATCAACACGCCAAAGGCCAGCGATTCATCGGCATTTGGAAACATGGCCCGCCCCACACCGGCGATCAGCAAGGCCACCAGAATCGCGGGAAAAGAAAGCATCACATCGCACAAGCGCATGATGAAGGCATCCAGTGCACCGCCGAAAAAGCCCGCAACCAAACCCAGACCGACACCCAGCGCCACCGACAGCAGCACCGAGGCCAGGCCCACCAGCAGCGAGATGCGTGCGCCAAACATCAGCGCGGACAAAATATCCCGCCCCTGGTCATCGGTTCCAAGCAAATAGCTTGTCTTGCCGCCTTCTTGCCACACGGGTGGCAGCCGCGCATCAGACAGCTCCAGGGTGGCCAGATCAAACGGGTTGTGCGGCGCCACCACGTTAGCGAACAAGGCACAAAAAAGACAGGTAAAGGCCACCAGCGCCGCAGCCATCGCCACCGGGGAGTGGCGAAAGCTGTAGCCTATGTCTGTGTCGCCCATCCGGGCCAGCCAATTGCGCATGCAATACCTCAGGAGTGATCGACGCGCAGGCGCGGATCAACGACAAAATACAGCAGGTCCACCACCAGGTTGATCACCACAAAGATCAGGGCAATCAGACACAGATAGGCGGCCATCACGGGAATGTCGGCAAAGGTCACCGCCTGAATGAACAGCAGGCCCATGCCGGGCCACTGGAACACCGTCTCGGTGATGATGGCAAACGCGATCAGCGAGCCCAGTTGCAGGCCCGTGATGGTGATGACGGGCACCAGGGTATTTTTCAGGGCGTGACCAAAGTGAATGACGTTGCTGCTCAGGCCGCGGGCGCGGGCGAACTTGATGTAGTCGGTGCGCAGCACTTCCAGCATTTCGGCGCGCACCAGGCGCATGATCAGGGTCAGCTGGAACACCGCCAACGTGATGGCAGGCAAGGTGATGTGGTGCCAGCCTTTGGCGGTTAACAATCCGGTGCTCCAAAACCCCAGTTGGGTCACCTCGCCGCGCCCGAAACTCGGAAACCAACCCAGCAAGACCGCAAAGATCAGTATCAGCAAAATGCCGATCAAAAAGGTCGGCAGCGACACGCCCAGCAATGACACCATCATGAAGATCTGGCTGGTGAAAGTACCCCGCTTGAGCGCGGCATACACGCCCATCGGGATACCTAAAGACAAAGCCATGACGGCAGCCACCAGCGCAAGCTCCAGCGTGGCCGGAAAGCGCTCTGCCAGCAGCCCGGAGACTTTGACACCCTGGCGCAGGCTCAGCCCGAACTCACCCTGAACAGCGTTCAGCAAAAAGTACCAGAACTGCACAAAGAAAGGCTGGTCCAGCCCCAGGTCGGCACGCAGCTGTGCAATTTGCTCAGGCAAAGCGTCCTGGCCGAGCAGAGTCACCACCGGGTCACCCACATACTGAAACAACATGAAGGCAATGAACGCCACGCAGACCATCACCACAATGGCTTGGATCAGGCGGCGGAGAATGAAAACGAACATCAGTGGTACATGGACAAGTCAGCAGTGAGCCAATGCAAACCCCGCCCAGAGGGCGGGGTTTGAGGGATGAAAGTCTGACTTTAGTTGACCTTGATCAGACGCCAGTCCAGCCGGTTGTCGGCGCGATGAACCACATCAATGTTCTTTTTCATGGCCCAGGGAATGATCTGGTTGTGCAGCGGTATGTGGGCCACCGTGTCGTTTTGCAGCTGCAAGCCCTCGGTGAGCAGGCGCTTTCGCACAGGCTGATCGGTCTCGGTCTTGATGCGGTCGACGATGTAGTCCATGCGGGTGTTGCTGTAACGCCCGACGTTGTAGTTGCCGTCACCGCCGGTGCCGACGCTGCGGGTCAGGGACTGCAGGCTGTAGAGCGCGTCAAATGTCGGCACGCCCCAGCCGAGCATGTAGATACTGGCCTCATAGCGCTGAATGAGCGGGAAATAAGTCACCAGCGGCAAAGTGCGCAGCTTGGCCTTGATGCCCGCCTTGGCCCACATGGCTGTCACGGCCTGGCAAATTTCTTCGTCATTGATGTAGCGGTTGTTGGGGCAGGCAAAGTCAACCTCGAAACCCTGCGGGTAACCCGCCTCAGCCAGCAGCTTGCGGGATTCAGCCAGGTCAAAGGGATGGCGGCGGTTCACTGCCTCGGTCCAGCCCGCAACCTGCGGCGCCACCAGCGCACCCGACACCTGGCTCATGCCGCGCATCGTCACTTTGTGAATGGCTTCAATATCGATCGCCTGGTAAAGCGCCTTGCGCACCTTCACATCCTTGAGAGGGTTTTTGCCCTTCACGTTGGAGCCTGGCAATTCATCACGGAACTGGTCCATACCCAAAAAGATGGTGCGGTTTTCAACGCCGTCGATGACCTTCAGGTTCGCGCTGGCGCGCAGTCTGGCAAGGTCTTGCGGGCTGGGGTCCAGAATGAAGTCAATCTCACCCGACAGCATGGCCGCGGTGCGGGTGTTCTCCTGCTTGATCGGGGTGTAAATAATCTCTGTGACATTGGTCTGCGCACTGGCTGCACCCCACCAGGCGGGGTTGCGCACCAGCACCAGTTTCTGGTCGGGCTGCCACTCTTTGACCATGAACGGTCCGCTGCCCATGGCGTTGCGGTGAGCAAAGCTTTCGTCTTTGGTTCTGATGTCCTTGGGTTCCTGCGACTTGTTTTTGTCTGCCCAGGCCCGGCTCATGATGCGAAGCTCGGTCAGCTGGTTGAGCAAAACCGGATTGGGGCCTTTCATCATGATGTCAACCGTGCTGTCATTGACTTTGACAACCTTGTCGATACCTTGGGTGTAGACCGCGTAGTTGGAGGTCTTTGCCATGGCGCGGTTCAGAGAAAACACGACGTCATCCGCCGTCAGCGCAGTGCCATCGCTGAACTTCACGCCCGAGCGCAAATTAAAGCGCCATTGGGTGCCGGACACCTCGCGCCAGGACGTTGCCAGCAAAGGCTCTATCTTGAAGCTCTGGCTGTTGTAGTAAACCAGCGATTCATAAATGGCGGCATGAACACCATTGCCCAGGGCATTGTTCTGGGAATGAATGTCTAAGGTGGGAATATCACTGGCGCTGGACCATTTGAAAGGCTTGGCCTGAGCAGCCATTGGGAGCGCAGCAGCCAACAAAGCAGCAACGAGAAGGTTGGTTTTCAGGTTCATGGTGATTTTCTTTAAAAAGTATGAATATGCCGCAAGCTGCACCCGTCTGTCCCAAGGGTTTATCCTTAGCGGCTCTGTTCGCCATGATGCAGCGCTCAAGAGCCTAGGAACGCAAAAACTATCACGCCTGTTGGTGGCAGATGATTGCCCAAAACACGTGCCATACTTGGCTCCATACGGTTGACTTTCTCATCCGTTTTTTTATTTTGGAGCCTCATTGCAATGGCAAAACTTCCCGCACGTTACGACCACGTTGGCAGCTTTCTGCGCCCCGCTTACCTCCTGGAGGCCAGGGCGGACAAGGCTTCAGGAAAAATCACGCCTGAGCAGCTGCGTGCCGTTGAAGACAAAGCCATCACCGAGATCGTGCAGTTCCAGCAAAGCGTGGGGCTCAAATCTATTACCGATGGCGAATTCCGCCGCACGTATTTCCATCTCGATTTTCTCG
>JAIPDA010000140.1 GCA_021737905.1 Rhodoferax sp. | reverse complement strand
GATGGTGGCCAGCGTGTAGCGCACTTCCGGAAAACTGCGCACGATGGTGTCGACCTGCTTGGCCTTGGCCTCGGTGGTTTCAAGCGAAGAGCCCACCGGCGTGTAAAAAGTCAGTGAGGTTTCGGAAAAATCGGCCTTGGGCACAAATTCTGTGCCCAGCAGAGGCACCATGAAAATACTGCTGATAAAAATAATCAAAGCCAGCGCCAGTGTGCTGAGCTTGTGAAAAAGCGCCCAGCGCAAGATGCGCTGGTATGTGCCGGCCATAGATTCTGTGACGCCCTCAAACCAGCCTGTCACGCGGCCTATGCTGCGGTCATAGAAGTTAGGGGGGCCGGGGGTGGTACCCTTGGGCTTGATGCTCGGGTCGTGCCAGATCGAAGAGAGCATGGGGTCCAGCGTGAAGCTGACGAACATCGAAATCAGCACAGCGGCCACGATGGTGATGCCGAACTCATGGAAAAACTTACCGATGATGCCGCCCATGAAGCCGATCGGTAAAAACACCGCCACGATGGAAAAGGTGGTGGCCAGCACGGCCAGGCCGATTTCGGAGGTGCCGTCCATCGAGGCACGAAAAGCGCTTTTGCCCATTTGCACATGGCGCACGATGTTCTCGCGCACCACGATGGCGTCGTCAATCAGCAGCCCCACACACAGACTCAGCGCCATCAACGTGATCATGTTGATGGTGAAGCCAAACAGGTTCATGAACAAAAAAGTGCCGATGATAGAAATCGGCAGCGTCAACCCGGTGATGACGGTGGAGCGCCAGGAGTTGAGAAACAAAAAGACGATGAGCACCGTCAGCAAAGCACCTTCTATCAAGGTGCGGCGCACGTTGTCCACACCGACGCGTATGGGCCTGGAGTTGTCGGTGACCGGCTCCAGGCGCACGCCGGGCGGCAACTGCGTGCGGATTTCAGCCAGAGCTTTGTTCAGGCCGTCGACCACGGTGATGGTGTTTTCGTCCTGGGCTTTTTGCACGTTCAACAGCAATGTGCGCTGGCCGTTGCGCAGGGCCAGGGAGTCGACTTCCTGTGCACCGTCGCGCACGCTGGCTATCCGGTCCAGGGTGATGGCAACGCCGTTGCGACGCGAGACGATGATTTTTCCAAAATCTTCTGGCCGCTTGATGCGGGCATCGATCTTGATGACGCGCTCTTGCGACAGCGAGCGGATAGCGCCCAGGGGCAAGTCCTGGTTTTCAGTTCGCACCGCATTGACGACCTGCTCGACGCTGACGCCCATGCTGGCCATGGCCTGCGGGTCCAGGTAGATGTTGATTTCTCGCTTGGTGCCGCCCACCAGCGTGATGGAGCCCACGCCCCGCACATTTTCAAGCCTTTTTTTAAGTACCTGGTCGGCCCAGTTGGTGAGCTGCACAGATTGTTGGTTCGCCGGATCGGCTGGCGCATCGGGCAGCACGGCCACGGACCAGACAGCGCGGCTGGCAGGGTCAAAGCGCAGAACCCGCGGCTCTTTGACCTCTGCACGCAGACTCGGGCGCAATGCTGCGACTTTTTCGCGTACGTCCTCGGCTGCCTTGCGGCCGTCCACATACAGCTGAAACTCAATGACAACAACAGATTGCCCCTCGTAGCTGCGCGAGATCAGGCTGCTGATGCCTGCGATGGCATTGACGCCTTCTTCAATTTTCTGGCTGATTTCACTTTCAATGATTTCCGGCGATGCACCCGGGTACTCGGTGGTGACCACAACTACCGGAAAGTCGATGTTCGGAAACTGGTCAACTTTCAGGCGCTGGTATGAAAACAGGCCCAGAACCACAATGGCCAGCATGGCCATGGTGGCAAAAACAGGGTTTTGCAGGCTGACGCGGGTGAACCACATGGCGTGCGGCTCAGCGTGCAGCGCCGCTTGCCGACGGCAGCGTCGCTGCGGCTGGCGCTGGCGAGATGGGCGTGAACAGCACCGTGCTGCCTTGACGCAGCAGGCCGATAGCACCTTTGATCAACAGGTCACCCTCCACCAGGCCCTCTACGGCCACCATGTCTTCGGATCCGGCCATGCCACGCAGGCCCAGCGTCACGGTCTGGTGATGCACCTTGCCTTGGCGGACCAGTTGCACAAAAGGCTGGACCTGGTCAGTCCGAACACTCTTGAGCGGCACGGCCAGCACGCGCGTGCTGCTGGCGTTCAGCAAGCCTTCAGCAAAAAGTCCTTGGCGAAGTGCCATGGACTGCCCTGCAGGCTGCTCAATTCTCAGGTAAATCAAAACGCTGCGTGTGCCCGCTTGCGCGCTGGGATTGACCCGCACCAAACGCGCGGTCACCGGGCCCACAGCGCCTTCTACCCGCAGTTGGGCCTGCTGGCCCAGTTTGAGTTTGGGAACGTCCACAGAGGGCAAGTAGGATTCGAGTTCGAGTTGGCGCAGGTCCACAATTTCAAGAATGCGTGCATCGACCCCGACCCGCTCCCCAGCTTGAGCCAGGCGCTGCGCGACCTGACCGGAGATCGGGGCTTTGAGCACGGTATCGTTCAGCGATTGACGAACAATGTCTGCGAAAGCCAGAGCAGCCCGGTGGGTGGCCTGCGCAGCCTGCAAATTCGACAGCGAGGTGTCCAGCGCTGTTTTAGAAATAAAGCCCTGGTCAACCAGAGCCTTGTTGTTGGCGAACTGGCGTTGCGCGATATCGATCTGGGCCAGCGCGGCATCAGCCTGCTGTTGCGCTTGCTGCAGTCTGGCTTGAAATTCACTGGGGTCTATTTTGGCGAGCACCTGACCGGCCGTGACCGTGTCGCCCTCGCGCACGCTCAGCATTTGCAGCTCGCCGGCGACGCGCGCTTTGACAATCGCTGCGTTCACCGCCTTGAGCGTACCCGTCACACGCAGGCCCTGGGTGATGTCCATGAGTTGGATCGATGTCACATCGGTGGCTGCTAACTCGATCTGGCCGGCGGCCGGCAAGACTGCAAGCGCCGGGGTTGGCGCATTGCGCGCCTTGTAAGCACGGCCCAAGGCCAAGCCAATGGCCAGCACCACAAGGGCCGCCAGAGCCCAGCCTAGCGCGCGCTTCATTGAAGACCTGCCTGACTTGGTGTGCCTGCGTACTGGCCCTCTGGGCTGGTGCCAAGCGACAAACCACGCGCAAAAATAGCGGCCTGACAGGCAATGTAGGCATGGGGGTCCAGGGTCATGTCATCTTTCAAACACATTCCTATCGAATGCTTCGAGAGGATTAAAAATACCATGGACGCAATGACCCCGTAAACGGCCTGATTCACATCGACCGCGCGGAATTCGCCCTGGTCAATGCCGCGTTGCAGCACCCGTTGGATGAGCTTGTGGCCGGGGGTGACAACTTCGAGCTGATAGAAGGCGGCAATCTCTGGAAAGTTGCGGCCTTCACTGATCATCAGTTTGCTGATGCCCGAGGCCTTGGTGGCGCCCACCCGGTCCCACCAGGTCTGCATGCAATAGCGCAGCATGTCGGCGCTGCTGCCTTGAAAGCTCTCAAACTCAGCATTCCACTGTGGAAATTGACCCGAGATGTTGTGCCGCACCACAGCCTTGAAAAGATCTTCTTTGCTGGGGAAATACAAAAACACCGTGCCTTTGGAGACGCCGGCACGCTCGGCCACTTCTTCCATGCGGGTGGCGGCAAAGCCTTTTTCTACAAAGAGGTCGAGTGCGGCATCAAGGAGTTCACCCGGGCGCGCTTGTTTGCGCCTGGCCCGCTTGGGCGGGGTGGCACCGGGCTCACAGCAAATTTGAGAAAGCGGCATGCGGTAGATAGGCTATTACTGACTGATTGGTTAGTAATGTAGCCCTCCAGCACAGAGCGGTCAAGCAATCCCAGCCTAGCAGTATGCGCAGTGGTCGCTCACTATTGGTTTGTGAGCGTTTTTTTGAAGCCCTGCTGCTCAGTAAAAAGCCTGCAGACCGGTCTGAGCGCGGCCCAGGATCAGCGCATGCACGTCGTGCGTGCCTTCGTAGGTGTTGACGGTTTCCAGGTTGATCATGTGGCGGATCACGTGGTATTCGTCATGTATGCCGTTGCCGCCGTGCATGTCGCGCGCCATGCGGGCGATGTCCAGCGACTTGCCGCAGGAGTTGCGCTTGATCATCGAGATCATCTCCGGCACAGCCTTGCCTTCGTCCATCAGGCGACCGACGCGCAGGCAGGCTTGCAGGCCGAGGGTGATCTCGGTTTGCATGTCGGCGAGCTTTTTCTGGATCAGCTGGTTTTGCGCCAGTGGACGGCCGAACTGCTGGCGGTCCATGGTGTACTGGCGGGCACGCAGCCAGCAGTCTTCAGCCGCGCCCAAAGCACCCCAGGCAATGCCGTAACGCGCTTTGTTCAGGCAACCAAACGGGCCCTTCAGGCCGCTGACGTTCGGGAGCAGGTTGGCTTCGGGCACAAACACGTCGTCCATGACGATTTCGCCGGTGATGGAGGCGCGCAAGCTCATCTTGCCTTCGATCTTCGGGGCGCTCAGGCCCTTCATGCCTTTTTCAAGGATGAAGCCGCGGATGCTTTCCTGGCCGCCGACCTTGCCGTCTGCGTCTTCAAGCTTGGCCCAGACCACGAACACGTCGGCGATCGGGCTGTTGGTGATCCACATCTTGGCGCCCTTCATGATGAAGCCGCCGTCGACCGGCTTGGCGCGCGTGAGCATGCTGGCCGGGTCCGAGCCGTGGTTGGGTTCGGTCAGGCCGAAGCAGCCGACCCATTCGCCGGTGGCGAGTTTGGGCAGAAATTTTTGCTTTTGTGCTTCGCTGCCGTATTCGTTGATAGGGTGCATGACCAGCGAGCTTTGCACGCTGATGGCGCTGCGGTAGCCGCTGTCCACGCGCTCGACTTCGCGGGCGATCAGGCCGTAGGCCACATAGCTCAGTCCGGCGCAGCCGTAGCCTTCAATGGTGCTGCCCAGAAAGCCCATGGCACCGGCTTCGTTCATGATCTCGCGGTCAAATTTCTCGTGGCGCGCGGCCATCAGCACGCGGGTTTGCAGCTTTTCCTGGCAAAAACTGTGGGCTGCATCGACGATGGCGCGCTCGTCGTCGCTGAGCTGCTCGCTCATGAAGAAGGGATCTTCCCAGTTGAATTTGGTGGCCATGTGCTGTCTCCTGATAGGTGCAAAAAGTGTAGGCTGGATTGTTTGGCAGCCATGAATAGCTGTCTAATACTGATTATCGATTCAACAATACATTTTTCATATTTATGGAATTTCGCCACCTTCGCTATTTTCTGGTGCTGGCCGAAGAACTGCACTTTGGCCGGGCCGCACGCCGGCTGGCCATCTCGCAGCCGCCGCTGTCGCTGAACCTGCAGCAACTCGAAGCTTCGGTGGGCGCTCGCCTGCTCACGCGCAACAGCAAGTCGGTCCAGCTCACTGCTGCCGGGCTGGCCTTTGTGCCTGCCGCGCGCGCCCTGTTGGCGCAAGCTGCTCAAGCGGCCAGCCTGGCCAAGGATGTGGGCGAGGGCATGGCCGGCAGCCTGACCATCGGCTTTTCCGGCACCATGCTGTTCAGCGGCCTGCCGGCCATCCTGACGCGTTTTCAAGCCGGGCATCCGCGGCTGCGACTGTTGCTCAAGGAGCTCAGCTCCAGTGAGCAGCTGATCGAACTGGCGCAGGACCGCATCGACCTGGGTTTTGTACACACCACGCGCGTGCCGACCGAGCTGTCGCAAATTCGCGTGGCCAGCCAGCCGCTGGTGGCGTGTTTGCCGGCGGGGCACCCGCTGGCCGCGCGGCCGGACCTGGACCTGGCGCAGCTCAAGGGCGAGCCCTTTGCGGTGGTGTCCAAGGCGGTGTCGCCCGACTACCATGAGCGCATCCTGGCCCTCTGCGCCGCATCGGGGCTGGACCCGGAGATCCGCTTTGAGTTGCGGCATTGGCTGAGCGTGGTGTCGCTGGTAGCGCAAGGCATGGGTGTTGCACTGGTGCCGGCGGCGCTGGCGCAGTCGGCCCTGGCCGGTGCGGTGTTTGTGCCGCTGCAAGACCAGCGCATGCGCTATGAAACCCAGTGCCTCTGGAAAACCAGCCGCGACAGCCCGGCCCTGAGCGCCTTTGTCCATGCGGTGCAGGCATGTTTGCCGGCCGCGCTGTGAGCGCGGGCGAGGTGAGAGGCAAAATCGGGAGCTTCAGCCCACTACAAGGACATATTTTCATGAGCGAATTGCAAACCATCACTTTGGGCGGCGGGTGCTTCTGGTGCACTGAGGCGGTATTTGTGAATGTGCGCGGGGTGACAGACGTGGAGTCCGGCTATTGCAATGGCCACGTGGTCAAACCGAGCTACGAGCAGGTTTGCAGCGGCGACACCGGTCACAACGAGGTGGTCAAACTGGTGTTTGACCCCGCGCAGATCAGCCTGCGTGAAATTCTGGAAATCTTTTTCGTGATTCACGACCCGACCACGCTGAACCGCCAGGGTAATGACGCGGGCACCCAGTACCGCAGCGGCATTTATGTTTCGACACTTGAGCAGGGCGAGATTGCCAACAACATGCTGGCCGAGATGACGCAGGCCATGGTGTTTGGCCGCCCCATCGTGACCGAGGTGCTGCCCTTG
>JAIPDA010000139.1 GCA_021737905.1 Rhodoferax sp. | reverse complement strand
GGTGATGCTCCGAGATCGAGCCCTCACCCGTATCATGCGCAAAACCGCCGCGCTTAGCGCCGGCGTTCAAGGCCAAAATGGCATTGGCTGACAAAGAGCCAAAACTCATGGCCGAGATGTTGAAAATGCTGGCCGCATAAGGCTGTGTGCAAGGCGAGCGCGAGTCAGACGGGGCGTCTGGCGTGCCGCCTATCCAAATGCGAAAGTCAGACGATTCCAGCGTGCTCGGCTGCATGGAATGGTTGATCCATTCATAGCCCTGGCGCCCGACATCCAGGTGCGTGCCAAAGGGGTGGTTGTCCGGCTGGGTTTTGGAGCGCTGGTACACCAGTGAGCGCTGCGCCCGGGAAAAAGGCGCCGCCTCACTGTCGCTTTCAATGAAGTACTGGCGAATTTCAGGGCGTATGTATTCCAGCAAAAACCGCATGTGCCCGATCACCGGGTAGTTGCGCAATATCGCGTGACGGGTTTGCCGCACATCCTGCACGCCTAGGGCCACCAGGCTCAGACAGACCAGTAAAGCCAGCAGACCCACGCCAAAGCCGACCAGCGTGAACAAGGCCAGCAGCACACCCAACATACAGGCCACCCAAAAGCCGTAGCGGGAGGGCAAGCGGGCGCTGAGCCACTGCATGGCCAGGCCAATTCGACCCAACTGGGCACGGATTTCAGCCCAGGGCAGCTTTTTGGCAAAAGTCAAAATGCGTTGCATTCGCAGCTTTCGTTAGGGAAAACAAGGGCCCTGGGCCGGGTGGCAGATACACTTTCTACCATAAGAGGCTCAGAAGCAGCCTTGTTTCACACACTTTGAAGCGCCGCAGCCCATGCCCGACCAAGCCCCTGCCACCGACCCTAACGCCGCCGACTTTCTGCCACCCGAGGTGTTTGACGAGCTGGATGCCATCCTCGACGACTTGCGCACGCGTTACGACGAAACCCCGCAGTGGGAGTTTTGTGAAGGCTTCATGGCCGCCCTGATCTGCAGCCGCCGGCCCATGCCCGCCGGCGAATACCTGCCGGTGCTGCTGGGCCTGAGCGACGCTGAAAGCCCGGGCAGCGATGACGAACTTGAAGGCTCTTTTGCCAGCGACGCGCAACGCGAGCGCTTCATGACGCTGTGGAACGCGCGCTGGGCCGAAGTGTCCACCGCGCTGGACGCCGAATGCAAAACCCTGGAAGACGAAGACTGCTACCACCCCGAGGTGATGGACGTGCGCGCCGCCGTGGCCGAGCTGCCGCCCGAAGAGCAGGCCAACTTCAAAACCGAGGAACTGCCGGCCTTTGCCCAGGTGTGGGCGCTGGGTTTCATGTTTGCCGTAGAAAGCTGGCCCGAAGACTGGGTCGCCCCGCGTGACAAGGACGCCGCCAAATGGCTGGACGATGCGCTCCAGGCGGTGGTCGCCATCACCGAAGATGACAATGGCACGCCCGAAGTTTCACCCCTGATGGAAGACGGCCCGCCCAGCACCAGCGTGGCCCGCCTGAACGCCTTTGGCGACGCGATCTGGGCGGTGTACGACCTGCGCGAACTCTGGCGCACTCTGGGCCCGCGTGTGGACACGGTGCGCAAAGAGCCCGCCCCAGGACGCAATGACGAATGCCCTTGCGGCAGCGGCAAGAAATACAAAAAATGCCACGGCGCGGGTTGACCGGCCGGAAGTCATGGATCCCCGCATCCGCGAGGATGACGGGAACTGGTGTCATTACCACTGCATCCGTCGTTCCAGCCAGCATCCGTCGTTCCAGCCAGCATCCGTCGTTCCAGCCAGCATCCGTCATTCCTGCGTAGGCAGGAATCCATCCCCTGCCCCTGTGTCTTAGCGGAAAAACTCCAGCAGCGCCGCCGCCGTGTCCTCGGGTAATTCTTCCGGAATGAAGTGACCCGCCGGCATGGCGATGCCTGAGACAGTAGCTCTGCACTGAGCACGCCACAGCGCCAGCGGATCGAACATGCGGTGCACCACACCGCGCTCGCCCCACAGCACCCGCAGATCGCAGCGGATCTTTTCATCGCGTGAGCGGCTGTCGCGGTCGTGGTCGAGGTCAATGCCGGCGCTGGCGCGGTAGTCTTCGCAGGCGGCGTGAATTGCCTCGGGCGTGCAAAAGCAGCGTTCGTAGTCGGCCAGCGCCTGCGCTTCGATGTAGCCCAAGCCCTGGCTACCCCAGCCGCCCAGCTTGGCGTGCAAATAGGCCTTGGCGGTTTCGGGGTGCCTGGCGCCCATCATGGTTTCGGGCAGCGGCGTCGGCTGCAGCATGTGAAACCAATGGTAATAAGCGCGGGCAAAGTCCATGTACGGCACGCGCAGGCTGCGGCCTTCGTACATGTCCAGCGTGGGCGCGATGTCGATCACGCACAGCCGCTTCACGCGCGGCGCATGGTCCAGCGCCAGCCGGTGCGCCACGCGCCCGCCCCGGTCATGGCCGCAAACGCCAAACTCGGGCACGCCCAGCGCATCCATCACCGCCACCGCGTCTTGCGCCAGGTTGCGCTTGCTGTAGTTGCTGTGGTCGCTCAGGCCGGCTTGTTTGGACGAATCGCCATAGCCCCGCAAATCCGGCATGACCAGAAAAAAATGCGGCGCCAGCAGACGCGCTACGCGTTGCCACATCACATGACTTTGCGGAAAGCCGTGCAAGAGCAGCAGCGCCGGCTTAGGCAGCTCTCCCGGCACACGCATAGAAAACCGTGCATGAATGCGTGCGCCATTGACTTCAAACGTGCGCTGCTCAAATCCCTCAAACCAGGCCATCAAGTGCTCCTCAAGGTGCGATGGTTTGCTGCACCCATTGCAAAATTTGGGCGGTGGCCACTTCAGGTGTGTCTTTGTGCCCGGCGGTCACCGCCAGGTAGCGGCTGCGCGGGTGAGGCGGCGCTTTGGCGAAGGCGAAATTTTCACCCGCTGCAAACAGCGGGTCGGTGTTGCCAATGACCCAAAGAAAGGGCACGGCTTGCTTGAAGCGCGCCGCCGTGGCGGGCATGTGCCCCCAGCCGTCCGGCTCAAAATAGCTCAGCAAAATCTGGGCGGGCAAGTTGAAGTCGCGACGCTGACCCTGGTTCATGTCATTGAGTTTGACTTTCTCCTCAGCCCGGCCGCCGGCGACGGCAGCACGGGCTTCATTCACGGCGCTGCGGACCATGCCGGAGTCGAACATGTAACGGGGCGAATGACCCGGCGCCATGGCGATGATGCCGTCGGCGTCACCCATTTCAGCCATGTAAGCCAGGGCGGCGTTGGCGCCGAAGCTGTGGCCGGCCAGCAGAACACGGCGGTAACCCTGAGCACGAAAAGCCTTGATGTGCGCGCTGATTTCCTGCAATGCGGCAGGGTAACCGGCGTCATAAGCGCGCCGGCCTGACCAGGGCATTTCTATCGATTTGGCCTCACAGGCGGGCGCCATCGCGCGGGCAAAGCCATCGAGAAAGCGCGGCCCGCCCCATTTGCCATGCATGACGATCATGGCGCAGGGCTTGCCATCGGCGGGTGCTTGCGCCAGAGCGGGCGACAGGCCGCCCATGAGCAGGCCTGACAGCAGGGTCAACAGGGCCAATGGGTAAATTTTCATGATCTGGGTGTTCTTTCCTTGCGGGCTTTTATCATCGGGTATCGGCGCGGCTGTACAGCCTGTATCGTCGCATCTCCGGCTTCGGCCCGCACTCAAGGAAAACCATGCCCACGTACCACATCGAAATGTTTGAAGGCCGCACTCCCGAGCAAAAGAAAAAACTGGTGGCTGAAGTCACCCGCGTCACGGTGGAAGTGCTGGGGGGCTCTGCCGAGTCGGTGGACATCATCATTCACGAAGTCAAACGCGACAACTGGGCGACCGGTGGCAAGCTGTGGTCTGAGCCGCGCAGCTGACACAAGCCGACGGCTGGGGCATCGCGTTTTTTGAAGGCGGCGAAGACGATCGCGGCCAGCGCCATTTCGTTGACCATCACGCTACGCGAACTCGCAGCCAACATCGCGCCGCACGCCACCCTCAGCGACGAAGACGTGAGCGTTGACTTTGCCGAGCACACCAACGCCTCAGACCGCGTAGCCGTGGTGGTGAGCGCACCTTTGACCACCAATGAACACTGGACGGCGTTTGCACCGGGTGAGCTCAAGGTGTTTGAGACCGGGATGTCAGGCAGCGCCTAGGTAGTGATGTCTTGTTCTGCCACTGAGGTTGCTCTGAATGCTTAAAAGAAGAGCGGAATGCATTAATGAAAGACCCGAAATCTTGCGCGGATGCCGCACAACACCGATGCCCCCGTGCCAGCGAGTGAAAAACGTACCCAAAACACACGCACTTTTCGATTTGTAAGTTAAAGTAACTAATCTGCTCTTTAGCTTGGTCAAGCAAGCGGAAAGATTGCAAAGGCGGGTTGCGGGGTTTCATGATTCTTTCATACCTGTATAAATTTACAGGGCATGGCCTTGAAACCCAATAGCCAAGCCAGTTTCAGGAGATTTTGATGCCCAGGTTGTGTTGCAGCGCCATTTTTATACCGCAGGTCTTGCGGCATACATTACGTTAGGCCCCTCAATTCACCACCCATGACTACACACAAGAAGCTCCAAGTCTTCGTTTCATCCACGTATCGAGATCTCAAACAGGAGCGGCAAGCTGCTGTTGAGGCGATCTTGAAAGCTGGCCATATTCCTGCAGGCATGGAGTTGTTTTCGGCCGGAAGCGAATCCCAGCTCGAAACAATTCGTCGCTGGATTGACGACTCGGATGTCTACATGCTCATACTGGGAGGGCGGTATGGCAGCGTGGATCCCAAAACATCCTTGAGCTACACGGAGCTGGAGTACGACTACGCGATCTCAAAAGACAAACCAATATTTGCCGTAGTAATCACCGACGCGGCCATCAATGCAAAGGTCAAGGTCGAAGGCAAAGATGTCATTGAGATGGAGTATCCGAAGGAACTGAAATTCTTTAGGGAAAAAGTCCTTACCAAAATATCTTCCTTCTTTGCGGATACAAAGGACATTAAACTCGCCGTTCACGAAACCATGGCCGACTACGCAAAGCGGCTTGACTTTACCGGTTGGGTTTCTGGAAAAGAGCTTGCAAATACATCCGCAGTGCTGGAAGAGCTCGCCCGACTGAGGCAGGAGAAGGAAGCTCTCCTTACGGAGATCACGCAACTAAAGATTGATGCAGCAAAGTCAACAAACAGGCCCACGGCAAAGTGGGCAGATGAAGAACTCCGCGAAGTAAGTAAGATACTTGGGGAAATTGAAGTATCAACTAAGGCATTCATCAAAGACAAGACTCAGCCAGCCAATTCATACTCTGTTCTGACTCTCATCGCTGCACTTCGTGATCGGTTGATTACAGGAGTGGCGAACAAGTTCGATGCAAGCGAGAGCGACTCATTTCTCTACTACAACGTCTGCCCAAAACTCGAGATCTATGAACTTGCCGCTTTGGAGAAAGTCTCAGGCGTGCAATGGCAACGCTATCGGCTCACATCAAAGGGAAAGGCGCTGCTCGCCTTCCTGGACAAGCACAAGGCTAAGCCCGCCCCACCGCCTCCTCCAGCGCAGGCAGCCTCTACACCGACCCCTGCGCCAACACCGGCCCCCGCAGCAACTAGTTTGAGAAGAAGGAGTGTCACCAAACCCGCGGGAGGGGCCTAACCCATCCGTATATGAACACCGCAAGAAACGGGGTCTTGAAAGACACATCAACTGACTGTTAAACGAACCGCTAGCCCAATCAAGATGTAAGCTAACAGCTACTAAGTAAATTGGAAGTTGCAGGGGATGGATTCCGGGTCAAGCCCGAAATGACAGACCAGGGACTTAGGCGGTGGTTAGAACAGCTTCCAGCGCATCCACAAACATGGCCGCCACATCAAAACCGGCCTGGTCAAAAATCTCCTGAAAGCAGGTCGGGCTGGTGACGTTGATCTCGGTGATGCACTCGCCGATCACGTCAATGCCGGCCAGCAACAGGCCACGCGCGGCCAGCACCGGACCGACCGCCTCGGCGATTTCGCGGTCACGCTCAGACAGCGGCTGCGCCACGCCCAGGCCGCCGGCGGCCAGGTTGCCGCGCACTTCGTTGCCCTGCGGAATGCGCGCCAGGCAAAAAGGCACGGGCTTGCCGCCAATCACCAGCACGCGTTTGTCGCCCTGGGCGATCTCGGGTAAAAACTTTTGCACCATCACGCTTTGCGCGCCTTCGCGGTTCAGCGTCTCGATGATGCTGCCCAGGTTCATGCCGTCGGCCTTGACGCGAAAGATGCCCATGCCGCCCATGCCGTCCAGCGGCTTCAAGATGATGTCCTGGTGCTCGGCATGAAAGCGTTTGATGTCCTGCGCATCCCGCGTGACCAGCGTCGGGCCTATGAACTGCGCAAACTCCATGATGGCAAGTTTTTCAGGGTGGTCGCGCAGCGCACGCGGCTTGTTGAAAACACGGGCGCCTTCGCGCTCGGCTTGCTCCAGCAAATGCGTGCTGTAGAAATACTCGCTGTCAAAGGGCGGGTCTTTGCGCATGATGACTGCGCCAAAGTCTTTGAGTGCCTGCGGCCGTTCGTCGGGCTTTTGCTGCCTGGCAG
>JAIPDA010000138.1 GCA_021737905.1 Rhodoferax sp. | reverse complement strand
GTATCTGCCCAGAACACCTGTTGCCGGTAAGCCTCGGGCTGCTCGTGCAGCCACACGCCGCCCAGTTGCAATTGCGCGGCATCCGCTGCCAACACGCCGGGCAGCACACACATCAGGCTGGTCTTGCCGCGTCCACCGCCGCCACGCACCAGCACCAGGCCGTGATCCGGCTGCGCCGAAAAATCGCGCACCACCACGCAGTCCGGGTAGGCCAAAGACAATTTAGAAATCTTCAGCATGCGGAGCTCAGGCCTTTTTGACGAATTCACTTTGCGGCTGCATCGCGCCCATAGGCAGAGCGTTCATGGAGTTCCGGTTGAAAAGGCGTTGATGATTGAATCAGCCTCACAACCATCCCAACCAAGTGCCCCAGACCAGTCGGCCTAAATAACGCCCCGGCAGCAGCGTGAAGGCCCCGGCAATCAGGCAGGCACTGATGTAGACAGTCCACATACTCCAGCGGTGGGCTTTGAAGTTGCCGGCCAGCATGGCGCGCAGGCCAAAGAAAAGTCCGCCCAGGGTGACTGGTATGAGCAAGTGAATCGACGTGAAGCCATTCAGATTGGGCAGTTTGAAGTCGCGGATGAAAAAAGCTGTAACGGAAGTGGCCAGCATGAGCGTGACCCAGGCGTAGCCGGCTGCGCGGTGCAGGCGGATACGCTGGTCACTGCCTTCACGGGCCCAGAGTGCGATGGGGCCGATGGCTGTAGCGGCCAAGGCTGCGCTCATATGAACGGCGATCAAGGGGGACATCTCCAATTTTGGCTCCTTGTTCTTTTGCGCTTCGTTCGCCCAAGCGTCTCAATTCCTGATGTCGTGAATTTCTGTTTTCAGCTTGATCGATTTGGCAGTTGACTGAAAAAATGGTGTCAGACCCCTTTGCTCAAGATACGCACAACGTTCAGCCTGCGACGAGCTGAAACTCTCTTGCCGCTTTTGATGACCGGGTCGTCGGGGGACAAACGCTTGACCCCGTCCACCAACTGGCCGTAAGGAATCATCTTCTATTATTTGGCAACTTCCACCTGCACAATGAAGTAAGCGTACGCCCGGTACGCGTCGATGATGGTGATGGTCTGCTTGCTCATTTATCCCAGGAATCCTTTAAGCCGCTTTCCTGAATTCCAGCGGTAACAGGCCTTCTTTTTTGGCGTCCAGCAGCACGATCTCTACGATGGAGCCGTCTTCAGCGTAGCTGATGTTTGTATTCCAATCTTGTGACACTTCGCGAACGATGGGCTTATCTGAAACCCGGATTTGCAGGATGTCATCGCTTTCGAAATAAATGCTTTTCATGGCTCAGGCTCCCAGTGATGCATGATGGTCTTGATCACAACTGCATTTTCAATCACAGCAGCAACGCATAGCAAGTTATCAGCACGTTCGTTGATATGTTTGTACAGCCAGTAATGCGCGTTCCCAGCGTCTTTGAGGATTCCAGTATCAATGATTTCCAATACCAGTTCCGCATTAATTTGCCGCTCAGCCATTCGTAACTTGGCGTGCTCTGTCAGCACTACGTACATGTTGAAGCGGACGCTGCGCATTATTTACCCCAGGAATCCTTCAGGCCTACCGCCAGGTTGAACACCGGTTTGGCAGTGGTGTGGTCGATGCGATCGGCCACGAAGTAGCCGTGGCGCTCAAACTGGAACTGCTGTCCGGCTTTTGCTTGGATGGCGCCGCCGGCGGCCAGTGAGGGTTCGACGTAGGCGGCGATGGTCTTGAAGCTGCCAGGGTTGAGTTGCGTCAAAAAATCGGTGTCGCCGGTGCCGGGGTGGGCTTCACTGAAAAGGCGCTCATAAAGTCGCACTTCGGCGGGCAGCGCATCGGCCACGCCGACCCAGGTGATGACGCCTTTGACCTTGACCGAGTCGCTGCCGGGAGTGCCGCTTTTGGTGTCGGGAATCACTCTAGCTTGCACTTCAGTGACCTGGCCGGCGGCGTTTTTGACCGCGCCCGTGCACTCGATGACGTGGCCGTATTTGAGGCGCACCTTGTTACCCGGGAACAGCCTGAAGAAACCTTTGGGCGGTGTTTCTTCGTAGTCACCGCGTTCGATCCAGACTTCGCGGCCGATCTGGAAGCTGCGTTTGCCCAGCTCGGGCAGGTGCGGGTGTACGGGCGCGCTGCAGTCGTCGAGCGTGCCTTCGCCCATCACTTCGTCCCAGTTGGTCAGCACCAGTTTGACGGGCTCGAGCACGGCCATGGCGCGTGGGGCGCTGCCGTCTAGCGTTTCGCGCAGGCAGCCCTCGAGTGTGGCGTAGTCAATCCAGCTGTCGCTTTTGGTCACGCCAATGCGTTCTGCAAACAGTTGCAGGCTTGCGGGCGTGTAGCCGCGACGGCGCAGCCCGGCGATGGTGGGCATGCGCGGGTCGTCCCAGCCGGCCACGTGTTTTTCTGTGACGAGTTGCGCAAGCTTGCGTTTGCTGGTCAGCACGTAAGTCAGGTTAAGCCGCGCAAACTCGTACTGGTGCGGGTGCGGCGTGGCGATCAGCCCGCCTTCGGCCAGCTTGTCCAGCAGCCAGTCGTAAAACGGGCGCTGGTCTTCAAACTCCAGGGTGCAGATGCTGTGGGTGATCTGCTCCAGCGCGTCTTCGATCGGGTGCGCAAAGGTGTACATCGGGTAGATGCACCAGGTGTCGCCGGTGTGGTGATGGGTGGCGCGGCGTATGCGGTAGAGGGCCGGGTCGCGCAGGTTGATGTTGGGCGAGGCCATGTCGATCTTGGCGCGCAGCACTGCTGCGCCATCGGCCAGCTCGCCGTCTCGCATTTGCCGCAAACGTGCCAGGTTCTCGGCCGGCGTGCGCTTTCTGAACGGGCTGTCTGTGCCGGGGTGGCCGAAGTCGCCGCGGTTGGCGCGCATGTCTTCGGCGCTTTGCTCATCCACATAGGCCAGGCCGGCTTGCACCAGGTGCTCGGCGGCGCGGTACATGAAGTCAAAGTAGTCGCTGGCCTGGTAAAGGTGGCTGGTGCCTGAGCCGTCATGCGCCTGCCAGTCAAAGCCCAGCCACTGCACGGCGTCGATGATGGCGTTGACGTACTCGGTGTCTTCTTTTTCGGGGTTGGTGTCGTCAAAGCGCAGGTGGCACACGCCGCCGTAGTCGCGTGCCAAGCCGAAGTTCAGGCAAATGCTTTTGGCGTGACCCACATGCAGGTAGCCGTTGGGCTCGGGCGGAAAGCGCAAGCGCACCTTGGCGGTGTCCAGCGGGCCGGCGGCGTGGTGGGCTGCATCGCCCGGCGTGCCGCCCCAGCGGCGGGCGGCGTACGTGCCATCGGCCAGGTCTTTGTCGATGATCTGGCGCAAAAAGTTGCTGGGTTTGTGTTCTTCGGGTGTTGCTGGGGCGGCATGGTTGGTCATGCAGTGATTTTAGGGGGCTGTCGGACATGATTGACACTGATCATGGTGATATGTATCATGAGACATATCAACGGACAAGCAAGAAAAAAATGTCATCTACCGCCAAAATTTTCACCACCGGCCGCAGCCAAGCGGTGCGCTTACCCTTGGAATTCAGATTTGACGTGCCAGAAGTGTTCATCCGCCATGACCCGATCACGGGGGACGTGGTGCTGTCCCGCAAACCCAGCGATTGGCAAGGTTTACTCGATGCCGTGGCTTTGAACGCCAGCGAAGACTTTTTGATCGAACGCCGACAAACCACTGCAAGGCGCGACCCATTTGAATCCGTTGAAAAATGACCCAGCGTTATTTGTTGGACACCAATGTCATCAGCCACATCATGCAAGGGCGTGACGCCAAGCTGTTGGCGCAGTTGAGTAAATTGCCTATTGGACAGACCGCAATTTCCAGCGTGACCTTGGCAGAAATTGAATATGGCATTCAGCGCAGGGGGCAGCCCGTGGCCTTGCGAATTGCACTGACACAAGTGCTTTTGCACATGGATGTCATGCCGTGGGATACCGCTGCCGCGACTTGCTATGGCGAACTGTGCAGCAGCTTGGAAACACAAGGCATCAACTTAAGTGACTTTGACATGATGATTGCCGCTCACGCAGTGGCCTTGAAGGCCACTCTGGTGAGCCGAGACAAGGCTTTTGCGCGCATACCTAAGCAGCGTTTGAAACTTGAAGTTTGGTAAGCGTTCGCATTGGGTAGGCATCTCAATCATCACAGCCGCATGAGCTAAATCAGGCCTGCTCATCACGGTTGACGGATTCGAGAGCCGTCGACCGCACTGCGATGCCTCGGTGAACTGGCCAGAACACTTGCGCGACCAGTCTTTACATGAGTTCCTGGAGTGGAGTGCGTAGCAGCACCGGTTTCCAGGCGCAGATGAGCCGCGATAATGCGTGCATTGCTCTAAGGATTGATCTTGGATTTTTTATTGCTGTTCAAAGCCGCCGTGATGGGCGTGGTGGAAGGCCTGACCGAGTTTTTGCCCATCTCTTCAACCGGCCATTTGATTCTGGCGGGTGCCTTGCTGGGCATGGACGATGACAAGGCCAAGGTGTTTGACATCGCTATCCAGACGGGCGCTATTTTTGCGGTGATTCTGGTGTACTGGCAAAAGATCAAAAGCACAGTGCTGGCGCTGCCGCGCGAGGAGCCGGCGCAGCGCTTGGCGCTCAATGTGCTGGTGGCATTTTTGCCGGCTGTGGTGCTGGGCCTCTTGTTTGGCAAGGCCATCAAAGCCAACTTATTCAACCCTGTGGTGGTGGCAAGCACTTTCATTGTGGGGGGGCTGGTGATTTTGTGGGCTGAAAAGCGTCAGCAAAATAACCCGGCGGTAGCGCGCGTTCAAGATGCCGACCACATGACTTTGATGGACGCGCTCAAAGTCGGTCTGGTGCAGTGCTTTGCCATGATCCCCGGCACCAGCCGCAGCGGCGCCACCATCATCGGCGGCATGTTGCTGGGGCTGTCGCGCAAGGCGGCGACTGATTTTTCGTTTTACCTGGCCATTCCCACGCTGATAGGCGCGGGCGTCTACAGCCTGTACAAAGAGCGTGCGCTGCTCTCGCTGGCCGACTTGCCTATGTTTGCCGTGGGCCTGTTGTTTTCTTTCTTGAGCGCCTGGCTGTGCATTCGCTGGCTGCTGCGCTACATTGCCACGCACAGCTTTGTGGTGTTTGCCTGGTACCGCATCATCTTTGGGCTGCTGGTGCTGCTGACTGCGCACATGGGCTGGGTGCGCTGGTCAGCCTAGGCACGGTACGCGCTCGAATCAAATAGCGAGATTGAGCAGCGCGGCCTCAAGCGCCGCAGCCGTAGCGTGCGGTTTTTCCATGGGGAAAAGATGGCTGCCATCGAGCATCATGATGCGGCCTTTGGTGATTTTTTCTGTCAGCGTCATGCCGACGCGTCCCATTTCGACTGAATGCAAGCCGCCGATGTAGCTCACCGGGCACTTGAGCGGATGGCGTTTGAGCAGCGACTCCAGGTTGTGCGGCAAGGTGTTGTAGATGGCAGTTTCAACCGCGCGGTCAAAGCTGAGTTCGCGCTGGCCGGCGTGGCTGCTGTCCGGCGCAGCCTCATGCGTGCCGTGGTCGATGTAGTCGTTCAATGCTTGCGGATCCCATCTGGCAAACATTTTTTTGCTGGAAAAATGCGCCCAGGCTTCGTCACGGCTGGCCCACAGATGCTTGCGTTTGCGGCTGACGGCGCCCGGCGAAAACGAACCGACCACCAGCGTCTTTTTGGCCACACCCAGCGCCGTGGCGCGCCATCCGCCCAGCACTGGCGCGTCCAGCAGCACCACGCCCTTGACCGGCAAGCCGCCAAGCACCGGGTGGCTGGCAGCGCACATCAGGCTCAAATAGCCGCCCAGAGAGTGCCCCACTAAAAAAGCCGGCTGACCGGACTTTTGAACTTCGTGCGCAGTGAAGTCGGCCAGCTGCTGCACCAGATGGGGCCAGTTGCTGGTCACCGGGTAGCGCGCATCGTGGCCCAGTTTTTCAATGGACTTGCTTAAAAACCCACGCTCTTTCAGGCTGTGCAGCATGACGCCGTAGGTGCTGGCCGGAAAACTGTTGCCGTGGGAAAAAATGAGCAGGGGTTTGGATCGATTGGGCAAGGTGTACTTTGGCTTGAAAAACTCAGATTAATTTGTCTTCCGGGGTCCGGATTTTTTTCAGCGCATCATGCCGCTCGGCAGGCATCTTGAGCGGCGTGTCGGTATGAGCGTCGTCCCACACCGGGTCTTCGATGCTGTCAAACACTTCGCGCAGTTTCTTCCCCCAGCTGTTGTGCATCATGCGGTAGTAGGGGTTTTCGTGGTCAATGCAAACGAGCTTGTCGCTTTGCAGTTTGTCGGTTTCATAGACCACCAGGTCCAGCGGCATGCCCACTGACAGATTGGACTTCATGGTGGAGTCCATGGACACCAGCGCGCATTTGGCCGCTTCGTCCAGCGGCATGCCGGGCGTGATGACGCGGTCCAGCACCGGCTTGCCGTACTTGGACTCGCCGATCTGAAAGTAGGGTGTCTCGCTGGTCGCCTCAATGAAATTGCCGGCCGAATACATCTGGAACAGGCGCATGCCCTCTCCCTTGACCTGGCCGCCGAAGAGTAAAGAGACATTGAAATCAAGCTCGGCTTGCTTGAGCGAAGCAGCGTCAC
>JAIPDA010000137.1 GCA_021737905.1 Rhodoferax sp. | reverse complement strand
CCAAGCTGGTCAGCGAGGGCAAATTACCGCCGCTGGCACAGCGCGTGGGAAGCAACCCGCTGGTCGTGAAGGCCGACAAAGTCGGCGTCTACGGTGGCGGCCTGCGTCGTGGTCTGCGCGGCAGCGCCGACCACAACGGTATCTTGCGCATGGTCGGCAACCAGGGCCTGGTGCGCTGGAACCTGGCTTTCACGTCCGTGCTGCCGAATGTGGCGCACAAGTGGGACGTTAACGCCAACTCCACCGAATTTACTTTTCACCTTCGCAAGGGCATGAAATGGTCGGACGGCAAGCCTTTCACCGCGGATGACATCGTTTTCTCGATTGAAGATTGCGCCAAAAATTCAGAGCTCTACAAGTCCGTGCCCTCCACACTGGTGATTTCCGGCAAGCCTTGTGAAGTCAGCAAGATCGATGAAGTGACCGTCAAGTTCACCTTCGCTACGCCTTATGCCTTCTTCCTCGAGCAGATGGCCACGCCGCTGGGCCAATACCCGACGCTGTTTCCCAAGCACTACTGCAGCCAGTTCCACCCGAAGTACAACCCGCAGGCCGCCGACCAGGCCAAAGCCGCCAACATGTCGGACTGGGCGCAGTTGTTCCGCGCCAAGTGCGGCGACATCGAAATCCCTTCACGCTGGGGCAACACCGAAAAACCGACCATCGACCCGTGGGTGGTTGCCGAGGCCTACACCGGCGGTGCCACCCGTGTGGTCATGCAGCGTAATCCGTACTTCTGGCAAGTCGACCAGAACGGCCAGCAACTGCCCTACATCGACAGCCTGAACTTCAGCATTGCACAAGACGTCGAGTCACTGATGCTGGCGGCACTGTCGGGCAACCTGGACATCCAGGAGCGGCACATCGACTCGCTGCAAAACAAGCCGACCCTGTCGCAGAACATGCAAAAAGGCGGCTACCGCCTGATCGAGCTGATTGCCTCGGGATCGCAGCAGGTTCAGATTTACCTGAACATGACGCACAAAGATCCGAAAAAACGCGAGATGTTTGCCAACAAGCAATTCCGTCAGGCGCTGTCGCTGGGCATCAACCGCAAAGAGATCATTGACCTGGTGTACTTGGGTCAGTCCAAGCCTCACCAAACCGGCCCGCGGCCCGGCCACCCCTGGTACCACGAGAAACTGTCCACCCAGTTCACGCAGCACGACCCCAAGCAGGCCAATGCCATTTTGGACAAGCTGGGCTACGCCAAGCGTGATGCGCAAAAGTTCCGCCTGCGCCCGGACGGCGAGCGCGTGTTCTTTGCCATCGACGTGATCCCGACGCTCTATCCGGACGCCGTCGACACGCTGGAGCTGATCAAGCGCCACTGGGCCGAGATCGGCGTGGACATCAAGGTCAACACGATAGAGCGCGCCCTTTATTACACCCGCGGTGATGGTAACGACCATGACGCGGCCACCTGGCCCGGGCCCGGCGGTCTGGACCCGATGCTCGACTCGCGAGACTACTTTGCCCAGCATCCGCAAGGTTCACGTTATGCGATCCCCTGGACGCAATGGTATGTGTCGGGCGGCAAGGAAGGTCAGGAGCCACCGGAAAGCCAGAAAAAACGCATGAAGTTGTTTAACGAGGCAAGCGCCACCTCAGACCTGAAAAAACGCGGTGTGCTTATGAAAAGCGCCTTTGACCTGACGGCCGATGCATTTGAGACGATTGGTGTTTGCCTGGCGGTGAACTCCTTTGGCATTGCTCGCAACAATCTGCAAAACGTGCCCAAGTCCTACCCGAACGCCTGGTCCTGGCCGAACCCCGGACCGGCGCTGCCGCAGCAGTTCTTCTTTAGCAAAACCTAAAGCGCAAGCACCACCCTTGAAGCGAGCACAGACCATTACCCGACCCGGGTAAATGGTCTGTGCGGCGCTGTCATGTCTTACTTCAGGACCGCGGAAATTTCTCATGTTTAGATTCATCCTTTGGCGCATGGTGTGGATGCTGCCTTTTCTGTTGGCCATCAGCTTCATTTCCTTTGTGTTGATTCAGTTGCCGCCTGGCGACTACGTCACCACCTACATCGCCACGCTGGCAGCCTCCAACGAGATCGTTGACCAAAACACCGCCGCCGACCTGCGCTCTCGCTTCGGGCTGGACCAGCCCATGATCGTGCAGTACTGGAAGTGGATCACCAACATCATCTTGTACGGTGACTTCGGGCTGAGTTTTGAATGGCAGCAACCGGTTTCTGAACTCATCTGGGAGCGCATGTCGCTCACGCTGGTGCTGACTTTTTCGACCCTGCTGCTGACCTGGGGCATCGCGCTGCCCATCGGTGTTTTTTCTGCGGTTAAAAAATACTCCATCGGTGACTATGTCGTGACCTTCATTTCCTTTCTCGGCCTGGCGGTACCCAGCTTTTTGCTGGCGCTGGTGCTGATGTACTTTGCCGCCGTCGAGTTCGGCCAGAGCGTGGGCGGCTTGTTTTCAGAGCAATACCAGAACGCCCCCTGGAACTTTGACAAGTTCATCGACTTCCTGCAACACCTGTGGATCCCGGTGGTCATCCTGGGTGTCTCGGGCACCGCCAGCCTGATCCGGGTGATGCGCGCCAACATGCTCGACGAGCTGAATCGTCCTTACGTGACCACCGCGCGTGCCAAGGGCCTGTCCGAATTCACGCTGCTGGTGAAATACCCCATGCGGCTGGCGCTTAACCCGTTTATCTCGACCATCGCCTGGCTGCTGCCCAACCTGGTGTCGGGATCGATCATCGTGGCCATCGTGATGAGCCTGCCGACCGCCGGACCTTTGCTGCTGCAGTCCCTGATGAGCCAAGACATGTACCTGGCCGGCGCCTTCATTTTGCTGATCTGTGCACTCACCGTGGTGGGCTCACTGATCAGTGACATCCTGCTGGCGCTGATCGATCCTCGCATCCGCCTTGAATGAACCGGGCTTTTCAGACATGACATCCATCACAAGCCACTCCGCCGCCGACACCGGCGCCAGCCGCCTGGCAGTCGCTTCCCAATGGCAACTCGTCTGGTGGGCCTTCAAAAAACACCGGCTGGCCATGGTTTGCCTGGCCGTGACCATCGCTCTGTATGTCATTGCGGTGGTGCCGGGCTTTTTTGCCGTCAACGACCCGGAACAACAAAACCGGCGCGCCATTTTTCATCCGCCGCAGTCCGTGCATCTGATTGACACCAAAGACGACGGCTCCTGGGCACTGCGCCTGTACATCCACCCCTACCAGCTCAAGCGCGACCCGGTGACGCTCGCATCTATTTACGAGCCGGACACCAGCCGCAAGGTTTACCTGCAGTTGTTTGGTGAAGGCTATGAATACACGGTGATGGGCCTTTTCAAGAGTCGCACCCACTTGCTGGCCTCGGAAGAAGCCGGGCAGCCGCTGTTCTTGTTCGGCGCTGACCGGCTGGGCCGCTGCGTCTTCAGCCGCATCATGCAGGGCACGCAGATTTCACTGTCGGTGGGCCTGCTGGGTGTTTTTCTGTCACTTTTCCTTGGCATTGTGCTGGGCGGCATCTCGGGCTACTACGGTGGAAGAACCGACTTCGTGATCCAGCGCGTGATCGAGCTGGTGCTGTCACTGCCGACCATTCCCATCTGGCTGGCGCTGGCCGCGGCCTTGCCGCAGGACTGGCCGGCCATCATGCATTACCTGATGATCACCGTCATCTTGTCGCTGACCGGCTGGGCCCAATTGGCGCGCGTGGTGCGCGGCCGCTTCCTGAGCCTGCGCACCGAAGAGTTTGTCACGGCTGCACGGCTTGACGGCGCATCGGAAGGACGCATTATTTTCCGCCACATGCTGCCGAGTTTTTCAAGCCACATCATCGCTTCAGTGACGCTGGCAGTGCCGGCGATGATCCTGGCAGAGACCTCGCTGAGCTTTCTGGGCCTGGGCTTGCAACCGCCCACCATCTCCTGGGGCGTGCTGCTTCGGGAGGCCCAAAACATCCGCTCAATCGCTACTGCGCCCTGGTTGTTTGCACCCGGTGCGGCGGTGGTGCTGGCCGTGATTGCGCTGAATTTCCTGGGCGATGGCCTGCGTGACGCCTCTGACCCGTACAACAAATAATGAACACTTCGAATACACCCATGGACCCGGCCATGTCCGCCCCATCAAGGTCAGCACTCTTGTCGGTACGCCACCTGAGCACGCACTTTGCGGTGCGCAACGGCACCATCAAGGCGGTGGACGACGTCTCCTTTGATGTCGAGCATGGCCAGACACTCTGCGTGGTCGGCGAAAGCGGCAGCGGCAAAAGTGTCACCGCACGCTCGATCCTGCAAATCGTTGACGAACCCGGCCGCATTATGGGCGGCAGCATGCTGTTCAACCCGCCCGGTGGTGCAACCGTCGACCTGGCCAAGCTGCATCCGCGCAGCAAAGAAATCCGGCAGGTGCGAGGCGCAGCCATTGCCATGATTTTTCAAGAGCCCATGTCTTCACTGTCGCCGGTGCACACAGTGGGCAACCAGATCACCGAAGTTTTGCGGCTGCATCGCAATATGTCCAAAGCCGATTCGCGGGCGCGCTGCATCGAGCTGCTCAGTCAGGTGGAAATACCCCACCCCGAGCGCGCCATAGACCGCTACACCTTTGAATTTTCGGGCGGCATGCGCCAGCGCGTGATGATTGCCATGTCACTGGCCTGCAACCCGGCCCTGCTGATTGCTGACGAGCCGACCACGGCGCTGGACGTGACAACGCAGGCCGAGATTCTGGACCTGATACGCCGGCTGCAAAAGTCGCATGGCATGGCGGTGATGTTCATCACCCACGACATGGGCGTGGTCGCTGAAATCGCCGACCGCGTGATTGTCATGAACCACGGCAAGATTGTCGAAAACGGTCCGGTGGACCAGATTTTCCACAGTCCGCAGGACGATTACACACGCATGCTGATCGGCTCGGTGCTCAAACTCGGGCGCAAGGCCGATCTGCGCGTGGCGCGCGCCGAACTGAGCGCCGATGCCCTGCCAATTTTGGAAGTGCGCGACCTGGCCATGCACTTCACCCAAGGCAAGAACATCACCAAAGCGGTGGACGGCGTGTCGCTGTCCGTGCTGCCTGGCGAGTCGCTGGGCATTGTGGGCGAGTCGGGTTCGGGTAAAACCACCATGGGCCGCTGCCTGCTGCGCGTCTATGAACCGACGGCCGGCCAGATCAACTACCGCCAGGCTGACGGCTCGGTGATTGACTTGATGCAAGCCAATAAAGCCACACTCAAGCAGTGCCGGCGCGACATCCGCATGATCTTTCAGGACCCGGTCAGCTCGCTGAACCCGCGCATGACCGTGGCACAAATTATTGGTGAGCCCTTGCTGGTCAATGGCATTGCCAAAGGCCCAGAACTCGATGAGCGCGTGGCGCATCTGCTAGAGCAGGTGGGCATGGAGCCGGCCTGGCGCGAGCGCTATCCGCATGCTTTTTCGGGGGGCCAGCGTCAGCGCATCGGCATTGCCCGCGCCATTGCGCTGAACCCGCGCCTGATCGTGGCCGACGAAGCCACCTCCGCGCTGGATGTGTCGCTGCGCTCACAAATGCTGGACTTGCTGCTCAAGCTGCAAGACGAGCTGGGCTTGTCATTTATTTTTATCAGCCACGACATCGCAGTGATCCGCTATTTCTGCGACCGTGTCGCCGTCATGCACCGCGGCAAAGTGGTGGAGACGGGCGTGACTGAGCAAATTTGCGATCATCCCAAGCACCCCTACACGCAAGCGCTCTTGTCGGCCATTCCCCGGCCTGACCCGCGTGCACGCAACATTCACAACCGCTTTCGCTACGACGAAAACGCACTCAAGGCAGCGCAGCCATGAAGATCACGGCCATCAAGACTTTCTTGATGCATGCCGGCTCACCGCAGCTCAAGAGCTGGGCTGCGGACGGCAGTTTTGGCACGCAGGTTTTTTCCGGCAACCTCACGGGCACGCGTAACTGGTTGTTCGTGAAGGTCTATACGGACGAAGGTGTGGTGGGTCTGGGCGAATGCTCCGGCTGGCCGCGCGTGATTGAAACCGCCGTGCAGGATTTACAAGCCTTGTTGATCGGTGAAGACCCGCAACATATAGAGCGGCTCTGGCAAAAAATGCAGATCGCCATCATGGGCCATGGCATGACCGGTACGGTGGGCGCCGGTGCCATGACCGGCATCGACATGGCCTTGTGGGACATCAAAGGCAAAGTACTGGGCGTTCCGGTCTGGAGCTTGCTGGGCGGCCAGGTGCGCAGCCAGGTACGCATGTACGCGCACGCCAGCACACCCGAAACCGCGCTGGCACTCAAAGCACGCGGCGTGACCGCACTCAAATGCGGCGGCGTGTCAAACCCGGTGCGCAAAATTGCCGCCTTGCGTGAAGCAGTGGGCGATGAGATCGACCTGATGATCGATCTGCACGGGCCACCCTGGCTGACACCGGCAGACGCCGCCACCCTGGCGCGCGAACTTGAACCCTACAAGCTGCTCTTCATGGAAGACCCGATTGCGCCGGAGAACCTCGATGGTTACCGGCGCATACGCGACGCCTCGAACATTCCGCTGGCCGCGGGTGAGCGCATGAGCACCATCTTCGGTTTGCGGAAATTGATAGAGCAAGAGCTGGTG
>JAIPDA010000136.1 GCA_021737905.1 Rhodoferax sp. | reverse complement strand
GGCATCGCAAGCGCCCGCCTGCTCAGGCTCGATGGCAGCCAGACCAATTACGCGCTGGGCATTGCGGCCACGCAATCGGCCGGCCTGCAGCAAAACCGCGGCACCATGTCCAAGTCGTTTCATGCCGGCAAAGCCGCTCACAACGGTTTACTGGCAGCGCTGCTGGCTCGCGAAGGCTTTGACAGCTCGACTGAAATCATTGAAGGGCGCAAAGGCTTTTCCACCACATTTGCACCGCGCCACGAGTCCTCCGCCATGACGGCGCAGCTGGGGCAGACCTGGGAGATTTTGTCCAACGGCCACAAACCATATGCCTGCGGTGTGGTCTTGCACCCCTTGATTGACGGTGTGATTGCCTTGCGCAGTCAGATTCCGGACTTCGGACACATTGCCAGCATTGCGCTGCAAGTCAACCCGATCACAGTGCGCATCACCGGCATTGAAAAACCGCAAACCGGCTTGCAGTCCAAGTTCAGCCTTTACCACTCGGCGGCCGTCGCCTGCCTGGACGGCGTGGCCAGTCTGGCACAGTACAGCGATGCAAGGGCAGCCGACACCACAGTCATTGCTTTGCGGGACAAAGTACAGGTCCAGGCGGTAGAGGATTTCGGCCGCGATGAAGCCCATGTGTGTATCACGCTCAAAGACGGAACCCGCCTTGAAACCCATGTCGATCACGCCAGCGGCACACAACAAAACCCCATGACGGATTCGGCTTTGCAAACCAAGTTCATGGCCAACGCCGGGCCTGTGCTCGGCGCTGTGCGCAGCCAAGACATCATGCAGCGCGTTTGGGCGCTGCATGAATGCAACGATGTCAACACCTTGACCGCCTTGTGCGCGGGACCCGCCTGACATGCCGCCGGCCAAGCTGCGCAAGTTTCTCGATGAATACAAAATGAATTGCGCGTCATTCTCAAGGGTGCAGGCGTGAAGGTGGTTCGCTGATCTTTATGAGCACTCCCGGCACTCCAGGCAGCAACGGCCCCTTCATCTCCGACGACACGCGCGCGCTGGCGACCTATATCGCCGGTGCGGGCGCCCGGGCAGCGCCCGAGGAGGTGCTGGAAAAAGCCCGCCACCATTTGCTGGACACCCTGGCGGCCATGGTCTCTGGCTCGCGGCTGCGCGCCGGTGTGCTGGCCGGTGCTTATGTCAAGGCTTTGGCCGGGCGCGGTCATTGCAACGTGGCCGGCACGCGCTTGCAGACCTCTGCCGTCGACGCTGCGCTGGCCAACGGAATGATGGCGCACGGCGACGAAACCGACGACTCGCACCTTGGCGGACGCTTTCATCCGGGCTGCGGCATCGTGCCTTGTGTGCTGGCCGCAGCGCAGTTGCAAGCTGCCAGCGGGCTGGCCGTGCTGCGGGCCGTGGCGCTGGGCTATGACATTGGCACGCGCTTTAACTTGTCGCTGGGGCCGCGCAAGCTGTACGCCGGCGGCCACAGCACCCACAGCGTCGGGCCGCTGTTTGGCGGCGCTGCTGCGGCCGCTTCTTTAATGCGCCTGAATGAAGAGCAGGTTCGCTACGTGTTGTCTTACACGGTGCAGCAAGCTTCGGGCGTTCAGTGCTGGTCGCGCGATGAGCACCATGTGGAAAAGGCGTTTGACTTTGGCGGCATGCCGGCGCGCAACGCCATGGCCGCGGCCACCATGGTGGCTGCAGGCTTTACCGGCGTGCCCGATGCACTGGCCGGACCGAATAATTTTTTCTCGGCATTTTCAAACGACCCGCGCCCAGAAGAGCTGGTAACCGGTTTGGGCAGCCGCTACGAAATTTTGCAGGCCACCATCAAAAAGTGGTGCGTCGGCTCGCCGATTCAAGGCGCGATAGACGCTGTGCTGGCACTGATGCAAAGCCAGGGTCTGACAGCTGCACAAATTGACAAACTGGTGATTGAGTTGCCCGACGACCGCTGCCAGCTGGTTAACAACCGCAACATGCCCAACATCAATGTGCAGCACCTGGTCGCTCTGACACTGATAGATGGCGGGCTGAACTTTGAGTCCTCACACCAACATGAGCGCATGTCAGACCCGGCCGTTTTGGCGGTGAAAGCCAAAATTGATTTACAGGCAAATGCTGCATTGACCACCGCCCTACCACCCCGCCAAGTGATCATGACAGCGCACACCCTTGATGGCCGCGTTTTACGCCATCACGCCAAAGCCGTGCGCGGCACCCCGGACGACCCCATGACACGCGCCGAAGTGATGGAAAAAGCCGATGACCTGATGGCGCCCATTTTGGGTCAAGCCCGGGCCACAGAACTGACCCGCCTGGTGATGAGCTTGGACGAGCTTGCCGACGCGGGCGCTGTGCTGGGGCCCTTGCTGGCCGCCGACTGAGGGCTGCTTCGGCTTAGCTGCTGCTCTTACAGCTGGCCGGTAAAAATTTAGCGGCAATGCCGTTGGTGCTGCCCGCCGTGCAGGCCCAGGTCAGCTGGCCATTGGACGAGTCGTACGTTGCGGTGAGTGCCAGCGTCTTGCCGTTCAAGTTCGTGTCTGTGTTGCCGGTCACCGTGATGATGCCCGTCGGACCCGCTGCGCTTTGGCTGCCGAGAGCGTAAGCCACGCTCGACACATAGGTGGTTTGCACCGATTCCAGCACCAGGTCCGTGGTTGCCGGCATGGCGCTGTGGGTCTGCACGCTTTCGGCCAAGGCCAGCTTGCCAGGTTGAGCGGCCAGGATCATCTCAGCCACCTTGGCGCGCACCGTGTACTCCTGGTAGCGCGGCAGCGCAACAGCCGCCAGAATGCCGACGATGGCAATCACGATCATCAGCTCGATCAAGGTGAAACCCTGTTGAATATGCTTGCTCATGAAAACTCCTAAAGTAAGCGCTGGTCAAGCGGGTATGCCGCGATGATCGATGGCGTCAGGCGGGGTCAATGGGCTTTGGACGATTCTGCAACAACTTGCCCATCGCCAGCACCAACAGTGCACCCGCAACCGCTGCGCCATAACTCCATACAGCGGACGCTGGCAAATAGGCCTTGATGGCCGGGTCGGTGTAAGCCATCTGGCCGGCAATCCAGCCCAGCAGCATAGCGCCCAGGGTGATGACAAAAGGAAAGCGCTCCATCAGTTTGAGCACAAAAGTGCTGCCCCAAACGATGATGGGAATGCTCACCAGCAGACCAAATATCACCAGCGGCAGCTGATGGGCTTCACCCGCGCCCTGGGCCGCACCGGCGATGGCTAACACGTTGTCAACACTCATGACGAGGTCGGCCACGATCACCGTCTTGACCGCACTCCAGAGTTTGTCGCTGGAGCTGATGTTGTGGTCGTCATCGCCTTCCGGCATCAACAGCTTCACACCGATCCAGAGCAGCAGCACGGCACCCACCAGCTTGAGGTAAGGCACCGTCAACAAGGCCAGCGCAAAGGCAATCAGGATCACGCGCAGGACGATGGCACCGATGGTGCCGTAAATAATCCCTTGCGTCCGCTGCTTGGGCGGCAAATTGCGACAGGCCAGCGCAATGACAACGGCGTTGTCTCCGCCCAGCAAGATGTCAATCATGATGATCTGGCCCACTGCGAGCCAGAACGTTGCCGTCATCAGTTCTTCCATGAAAATCCCCTGCAAAAATCAAAAGGACCGATTGTCACTCAAGACAATCGGTCCGTATGCTGTGGCAAACCACAGGCTCATGGGGTACTGCGCTTAGAGCAAGGCCTTGAGCAGCTTGGCCATTTCGGACGGATTGCGCGTGACCGTGAAACCGCAGGCTTCCATGATGGCCAGCTTGGCGTCAGCCGTGTCAGCACCGCCGGAGATCAGCGCGCCGGCATGGCCCATGCGTTTGCCGGCCGGCGCTGTGACGCCGGCGATGAAACCGACGATGGGCTTTTTCATATGGGCTTTGCACCACATGGCGGCTTCTGCTTCGTCCGGGCCGCCGATCTCGCCGATCATGATGACGGCGTCGGTGTCCGGGTCGTCATTGAAAGCGCGCATCACGTCAATGTGCTTGAGGCCATTGATCGGGTCGCCGCCAATACCGACGGCGCTGGACTGGCCCAGACCGATTTCGGTGAGCTGCGCCACGGCTTCGTAAGTCAGCGTGCCGGAGCGCGAGACCACGCCGATGCGGCCCTTGCGGTGAATGTGGCCGGGCATGATGCCGATCTTGATTTCTTCCGGCGTAATCAAGCCGGGGCAGTTGGGGCCGAGCAGCAGCGTGCGCTTGCCGCCGGCAGCTTCCTTGGCCTTCATGCGGTTGCGCACTTCGAGCATGTCGCGAACCGGAATGCCTTCGGTGATGCAGATCGCCAGGTCCAGGTTGGCTTCCACAGCTTCCCAGATGGCGGCCGCTGCGCCGGCAGGCGGCACATAGATCACCGACACCGTGGCGCCGGTGGCCTGGGCGGCCTGGCTCACGTTGGCGTAAATCGGGATGCCTTCGAAGTCTTCGCCGGCTTTCTTGGGGTTGACGCCCGCCACAAAGCAGTTTTTGCCATTCGCGTAGTCACGGCACATGCGCGTGTGGAACTGGCCGGTCTTGCCGGTGATGCCCTGCGTGATGACTTTGGTGTTTTTGTTGATGTAGATCGACATGAGTTTTCCTGATCGGTAGACGTGGGGCCGGGCTTATTTGACAGCGGCGACGATCTTCGTCGCAGCTTCAGCCATGGTGTCTGCGGCAATGATGGGCAGGCCAGAATCGGCCAGCATTTTCTTGCCCAGGTCTTCGTTGGTGCCCTTCATGCGCACCACCAGCGGAACCGACAGGTTCACAGCCTTGCAGGCGGTGATCACGCCTTCGGCAATGGTGTCGCACTTCATGATGCCGCCGAAGATGTTGACCAGAATGCCTTTGACTTCCGGGTTCTTGAGCATGATCTTGAAAGCTTCGGTGACCTTTTCGGCCGTGGCGCCGCCGCCGACGTCCAGAAAGTTGGCCGGCTCGCCGCCGAACAGCTTGATGGTGTCCATGGTGGCCATGGCCAGGCCGGCGCCGTTGACCAGGCAGCCGATGTTGCCGTCCAGGCTGATGTAAGCCAGGTCGAACTTGGAAGCCTCGACTTCGGCCGGGTCTTCTTCGTCCAGATCGCGGTAAGCGACGATTTCGGGGTGGCGGAACAAGGCGTTCGGGTCGAAGTTGAACTTCGCATCAATCGCTTTGATGTTGCCATTGCCTTCAAGAATCATCGGGTTGATTTCGACCAGCGAAGCGTCGGTCTCCATGTAGACCTTGTAGAGCTTTTGCAGCACATCGATGGCCTGGGCCTGCGAGGCCTGCGGCACGCCAATGCCGGCGACCAGCTTTTGCGCTTGTGCTGTGGTCAGGCCGGCAGCCGGATCAACGAAGTCGGTGATGATTTTTTCGGGGGTGGAATGCGCCACTTCCTCGATGTCCATGCCGCCTTCGCTGGAGACGATCATGGCGACTTTTTGCGTTGCACGGTCGGTCACGGCCGACACGTAATATTCTTTCTTGATGTCCGCGCCTTCTTCAATCAAGAGGCGGCGCACTTTCTGGCCTTCAGGGCCGGTCTGGTGCGTGATGAGCTGCATGCCCAGAATTTCGCCGGCCAGCTTTTTAACCTCTTCGATGCTGCGGGCCAGTTTGACGCCGCCGCCCTTGCCGCGACCGCCGGCATGAATCTGGGCCTTGACCACCCACACCGGGCCGCCGAGTTTCTGGGCGGCTTCAACCGCCTCTTGAACGGTGAAGGCCGGAATGCCGCGCGGCACAGGCACGCCAAAATTGCGCAAGATTTCCTTGCCTTGGTATTCGTGAATTTTCATGAAGTAGCTTCCAGAAAGCAGCGGTGAAGGGGCCCGCCGCACAGCCTGCTCAGGAAATGCGCACTCGCTGCATATCCTCCACAATGTCACTTCAGCGGGTGCCGGACTTGACAGCCGATAACTGTAGCATGCTGCGATGCACCATAATTGCGCGCAACTTACACCTTGCTTTGGCACGCCAGCGCCAATGCATGAGCCGCCAAGCCCCGCGAAGACAGGAACAAACACCATGGCCAAAGTTTTTATCGACGGCGAAGCCGGCACCACGGGCTTGCAGATTCGTGAACGGCTGCAAAACATGGCCGGCATCGAGCTGGTGAGCATTGCCCCCGAACTGCGCAAAGACCCTGCTGCCAAACGCGCGCTGATGGCCGGGGTCGATATGGTCATTTTGTGCCTGCATGATGACGCTGCCCGCGAAACCGTGGCGGTGATTGACGCCATGGCCCAAGCCGGCGGCCAGCCCGGCCCCAAGGTCATTGACGCCTCGACGGCGCACCGCACCGCGCCCGGCTGGGTCTACGGCTTTGCCGAATTGGCCCCCGGCCAGAAGGCCGCCGTGCAAGGCGCACGCCGCGTCTCCAACCCCGGTTGCTACGCCACCGGCGCTATCGCCTTGATACGCCCGTTGATTGACGCAGGCCTGGTCCCCGCTGATTTCCCGCTGTGTTTGCCGTCTGTGAGTGGTTACTCCGGTGGCGGGCGCAGCATGATCGAGGCCTACGAGGCCGGCACCGCTCCCCTGTTTGAGGTCTACGGCCTGGGTCTGGCCCACAAGCACCTGGCCGAGATCACCCGCTACACGGGCCTGACGCGCCGGCCCATCTTTATTCCCTCGGTCGGC
>JAIPDA010000135.1 GCA_021737905.1 Rhodoferax sp. | reverse complement strand
AAAAAATGGAGATGCAGTTAAATCAGATGTGCGAAGACCAAGCACAACTGAGGCTGCTGCTTGAGCATGGCGGGGCGCTGAATCAGCCAGGCATTGGCATCAGTCTTCAGGCCCTCTCGCAGGGGATAGAGGACTTGCGGCAAACCCTGGCGGTCTCGCGCCGGGTGCGCGCTGCAGAGGTGCTCAAGCGCTTTCCTTTGCTCGTTGAAAACCTGGCCAAACAACTGGGCAAAGACATCGTGCTCCATGTCAAGGGCAGCGAGCTCGAGCTGGACCGCTTCGTGATGGCGCACATCAGTGAGGCCTTGGTGCACCTGCTGCGAAACAGCTGTGATCACGGCATAGAGCCGGCAGAGCGCCGCATTTTGTCGGGCAAGCCCGCGCAAGGGACCTTGACTCTGTCGCTGTGCAGCAGCGGCAGCAGCTTGCAGGTCGAAGTTCAAGACGATGGGGCCGGGTTGTCACGGGAAGCCATCTTGGGCCGGGCTCACCAGCTTGGCCTGTCGCTTCCCGATCCTGTCACTGATGAAGCCGTATGGGCTTTGGTGCTGGCACCTGGTTTTTCAACCGCGCCGGCAGTCACGGAGTTGTCCGGTCGGGGGGTGGGTCTGGACGTTGTTTGCTGCGCAGTCGAAGCCTTGGGCGGAAAATTGACAATTCGCTCAACCCCAGGGCTAGGAACCGCTTTCGTGCTGGATGTGCCTTTGCAAGCGCTTTAGTGGCCCGGCAATGCTATTCTGGGTGTTTAAACCGTCACGCTATGAGCCAAGTTAACGTTGCGGAATCTGACCCGGACGAGGACTCACCCTCTTTGCCCCCGCTTCCTGTAGGCGCGCGCAACTACATCACGCCGGCCGGGTATGCCAGGCTCAAAGCGGAGTTGTTCGAGCTCATCGACACCGAACGGCCCAAAGTCGTGGACATTGTTCATTGGGCTGCCAGCAACGGCGACCGGTCTGAAAACGGCGACTACATCTACGGTAAAAAACGTTTGCGCGAGATTGACCGGCGCATCCGTTTCCTGACCCAGCGCCTTGAACTTGCCGAGATCACCGATCCGTCTGTGCACCACGGGCGCGACCAGATTTTCTTTGGCGCCACGGTGGTCTACCTGGTTGACGGGCAGACCGAGCGCTGCGTCACCATCATGGGCATTGACGAGGCCGACAGCGCTGCCGGCGAAATCAGCTGGGTGTCACCGGTGGCCCGAACCCTGCTCAAGGCCCGCGTGGGTGATGAACTCAGCTTGGTCACACCGCAGGGTGTACAACTGCTCGAGGTTTTGCAAGTGCGTTATCCGGCGCCGCCGGACTGAATGCCTGGTTTGACCCTTTGCACGCGTAACACGGAAGGTGTGCGCTTGACCCCACGGATGATGGCTGCCAGGTGAACACGGTCACGCACAGAGACGCCAAAGCGCAACTCGGCCGCGTCCTGTGTGGACTCCTGGGCCATGTCAACTTGCGTAATGTCGGCCTCGGCGGCAGCCATGGCCGCGGCTACACGCGCCAACACCCCTTTGCCGTTGACGACGGTCACCAGCAAGCCGGTTTCAAAAGACCGGCTGGGCTCGTCCGACCAGTCAACAGCGATAAAGCGTTCGCTGTCCCGGTGTACCAAGCGCTTGGCCATGGCACAGTCGTCGGTGTGCACCACCAGACCTTCACCTCGGCCCAGGTAGCCCATGATGCTGTCGCCGGGGATAGGTTTGCAGCACTTGGCCAACTGAACCGATGCCCCTTCGCTGCCATCGATCAGCAGCGAGCCTTGGGACACGGATTCATGCTCCGTAAAGCGCGCCCGGCTGATGAGCAGAGCGTCTGGACGCTGCCCTGTTTCTACCAGCAGTTTGACGATACGCTTGGCCACAATGCTGGCAATGCGCTTGCCCAGACCTATGTCTGTCAACAAGTCGGCGCGCGAGCGGTTGCCGCTGAAGCGCAGGATTTTTTCCCATAAGTGACGGCTGGTTTCGTCGTCAGTCGGCAGCTTGTCTATGCCTTCGGCGCACAGCGCTTGAGTCAGCATTTTTTCGCCGAGGTCCTGCGACTCGCTGAGCGCCATGGTTTTGAGGTGATGCCGGATTTTGGAGCGCGCCCGGCCGGTACGCACAAAACCCAGCCAGGCCGGATTGGGGTTGGGCAGCGCGCCTGTGACGACTTCGATCACGTCACCGTTGTGCAGTTCGGAGCGCAAGGGCACTTGCTCACCATTGATCTTGGCCGCCACGGCCCGGTCGCCGATGTCACTGTGAATCGCGTAGGCAAAGTCGACGATGGTTGCGCCGCGCGGCATCGCCATGATCTTGCTTTTGGGCGTGAAGACATACACCGCATCGGGAAACAGGTCGATCTTGACATGGTCCCAGAACTCAGCCGCATCTCGGGTTTCCTGCTGTATGTCCAGCAGTGATTGCAGCCACTGCGTGCCCAGGCTTTGCGAAGCATCGCTGTCGGGATCTGTCGCCTTGTAAAGCCAATGCGCAGCCACACCGGATTCTGCCACCACATGCATGGCCTCGGTGCGCATTTGAAACTCGATGTTGGTGCCAAAGGGACCAATCAGAGTGGTGTGCAGCGACTGGTAGCCATTGATTTTCGGAATCGCAATGTAGTCCTTGAAGCGACCGGGCATGGGTTTGTAGAGCTGATGCAACACGCCCATGGCTGTGTAGCATGCGGTCAGCCCGCCCACGATGATGCGAAAGCCATAAATATCAGTGACCTGTGCAAAGGACAAATGCTTGTCGTCCATCTTGCGGTAAATCGAATAAAGCGTTTTTTCGCGGCCGTAAATGCGCACAGGAATGTGGGCTGATTCGAAGGCCTCGTCCAGCTCACCTTGTACGCGCTTGATGACGTCACGGCGTCGACCCCGGGCGCGGGTCAAAGCTTTGGCTAAAGCGGCATAGCGCCAAGGGTGGAGATGCCGGAATGCCAGGTCCTGGAGTTCACGGTAGGTGGTGTTTAAGCCCAGACGGTGGGCAATGGGGACGTAAATGTCCAGGGTTTCGCTGGCAATGCGGGCCCACTTGTCACGCGGCACATCGCTCAAGGTGCGCATGTTGTGGGTTCGGTCGGCAAGCTTGATCAGAATGACGCGCACGTCGCGCGCCATGGCCAGCAGCATTTTGCGAAAAGACTCCGCCTGGTTTTCTTCGCGGGTGTTGAATTCGAGTTTTTCGAGCTTGGTCAGACCGTCCACCAGCTCGGCCACGGGCGCGCCAAAGCGCTCGATCAGCTCGGGCTTGGTCACGCCGCAGTCTTCTATGGCGTCATGCAGCAGCGCCGCCATCAGGGCCTGCGCATCGAGCTTCCATTCTGCGCATTGTTGCGCGACGGCAATCGGGTGGGTGATGTAGGGCTCGCCACTGTTGCGCAACTGGCCCAGATGCGCTTCATCGGCATAGCGGTAGGCGCTGCGTACGTTGTCCACGTCGGCAGCACTCATGTAATCGAGTTTGGCTGTGAGCGCGGCGAAACTGGCCGCAGCTGCATTGACAGCAGCCGGCGTCGGTTTGGCCAATAGAGGAGAAAGCAGGGCGCCCATACCTCAAATGTAGCGCGAGCGCGCCCTGTCTGGCTTGGCACGGGTTGTTTGGCGTTGCCGCCAAAGAAAAAAGCACCGCCAGGCGGTGCTTTTGGGGGGGGCTGTCCAGCTGCTTAAAGCGGGACTTTTTTGAGCATCTCCAGACCGATCTTGCCCGCTGCAATTTCACGCAGGGCGGTCACGCCAGGCTTGTTCTTGCTCTCGATCTTGGGGGCATGACCCTGACTGAGCATGCGGGCGCGGTAGGTGGCAGCCAGTACCAGTTCGAAACGGTTGGGGATTTTTTCCAGGCAGTCTTCAACTGTGATGCGGGCCATGATGATCTCCGGGTAAGCAATAAAGCGCTGGGCGCAGCGTGGTTTTCAAGTAATGTTCAGGGCTTTGAAGATGTCAGCGCGGGCACGCCGCTGTGCCGAAAACTTAAGCCGCTGAGCGTGAACAATGGTTTTCAGGTCGAAAACCGCACGCTCGAACAATTCGTTGATTATAACGAAGTCAAATTCCCGGGCCTGGGCCATCTCGATGGCGGCGTTCTTCAGACGCAACTCAATGACCTCGGCCGTGTCTTCCCCGCGGCGCTGCAGCCGGGAGCGCAGCTCTTCCCAGCCAGGCGGCAGGATGAAGATCAGCACAGCATTAGAGAAAATTTTCTTGATATTGATAGCGCCCTGGAAGTCAATTTCCAAAATGACATCAGAGCCGTTTTGCATACGCTCTTCGATGGCCTGGCGCGAGGTGCCGTAGCGGTGCCCGTGCACATGGGCCCATTCCAGAAAGCTGTTGCGCTCGACCATGCCGTCGAATTCATCGCCCGACAAAAAATAATACTCGCGGCCATGCTTTTCCTGTCCGCGCGGCGGCCGCGTGGTGTGGGAGACCGCAGGCTGCACGCGGGCGTCGATTTCCAGCAGGGCTTTGACAAGACTGGATTTGCCGGCGCCGCTGGGCGCTGCAACAACAAACAGGTTTCCTGGATAGTCCATAAAAATGAGAGCGGTTTGTACAGAGCGGTTAATGGGGTTGGCAATTGACCGGCCCCATGCTGGCGCGGCCGGGAAGCGGGTTTATTCGATGTTCTGGACCTGTTCACGAATTTGCTCAATCAGCACTTTCATGTCCACTGAAATACGGGTGAGCTCCAAGGCGGCTGATTTAGAGCCCATGGTGTTGGCCTCGCGGTGCAGTTCTTGAATCAAAAAGTCCAGGCGCTTGCCGACTTCGCCGCCCTTGGCCAGCAGGCGGTCTATCTCATCGAGATGCGAGGCCAGGCGGGTCACCTCTTCGGCCACGTCGATGCGTATGGCAAATGCGGTGGCTTCTGTCAGCGCCCGGTCTTGAGCAGCCTCTGGCAGGGCGGCGTTGTCGGTCAGCGCCATAGCCTCTTGCCAGCGCTCCATGAAACGATTTTTTTGTTGCTCGACCAGCTTGGGCACCAGCGTCCCGGCTTGCTTGGACAGGGTGCGCAGCTGCGCTGTGCGATCTGTGAGCATGGCAGACAGCCGTGCACCCTCACGCTCGCGCGCTTGCAGCAGCTCTTTGACGGCCTTTTTAGCCAGCTTGAGCAAGTCGTCGCCAAAATCGTGAGGTTTTCGGTCTTCATTGACCGCGATGCGCAAAACATCGGCCACGCTCAAGCCGGCTGCTTGGGGCATCCAGGCTTTGATGGTGTCTTCGAATGAACCCAAGCGCTGCAGCGTTTGCGCCGAAGGTGCCCGCAAACTGCTGGCGTTGCTGCTTTCCAGCCAAACGCGCATTTCCACTTTGCCGCGCTTGAGCTGCGCGGTCAGGAGCTCGCGCAAAACCGGTTCGACCTGCCGCAATTCGTCGGGTAAGCGAAAGGAAAGGTCCAGGAAACGGCTGTTGACCGAGCGGATTTCAATGCCCAGCCGCGCACCGGGCTCGCTCGCACCCTCGGCGCTGGCGGCGGCTTTGGGAGCGCTGGACTGCGCGGTGGCGTAGCCCGTCATGCTGAAGACTGACATGGGTGTATTTTCTTTGGAAACCCGCACACCAGGCCGGCGTCGGATGAAGCCTAGTTTACTTGGCCTGCCAGGCTGCTTGTACCCGGCAGATAATGGCATCCGCACCCTCTTATTTCTACATCCATTTTTCCGGATTCCCATGACCCAGCCCACCTTCACCCGCTCTGCAGGCCGCCAGCCCCAACAACTCCGGCCCGTGCGCATGACGCGGCACTACACCGTGCACGCTGAGGGCTCGGTGCTGGTTGAGTTTGGCGACACCAAGGTGCTGTGCACCGCCTCGGTTGAAGAAAAAGTGCCCGGCCACAAACGCGGCAGCGGTGAAGGCTGGGTGACGGCTGAATACGGCATGCTGCCGCGTGCCACCCATACCCGCAGCGACCGCGAGGCTGCGCGCGGCAAGCAAAGCGGTCGCACTCAGGAAATCCAGCGCCTGATCGGCCGCTCTATGCGGGCTGTGTTTGACCTGAAAAAACTCGGAGAACGAACCATTTACCTGGACTGCGACGTGCTGCAGGCCGATGGCGGCACGCGCACGGCCGCGATCACCGGCGCTTTTGTGGCCGCGCAAGACGCGGTTAACAAATTGCTGGCTGAGGGCAAGCTCAGCGAGTCGCCCATTCTTGACCATGTGGCAGCGATCTCGGTCGGCATCGTCCAAGGCACGCCGCTGCTGGACCTGGAGTACACCGAAGACGTGGGCTGCGACACCGACATGAACGTGGTGATGACCGGCGCCGGCCACTATGTGGAAGTGCAGGGCACGGCAGAAGGCGTGGCGTTTACAAGGCTTGAAATGGACGCCTTGCTGGGGCTGGCCGAGCAGGGCATTCGGGATTTGGTGGCCTTGCAGAAAAAGGCCCTGGCGGTGGCCTGAAGCGTGCACTACCTTGCTTGGTCCCTGTGAAAATCGTTCTAGCCTCTAACAACCAAGGCAAACTGGCCGAGCTGCAAGCCATGCTGGCGCCGCTGGGCGTGGAGCTGCTGCGCCAGTCCGAGCTTGGGATTGGTGAGGCGGATGAGCCGTTTCGCACCTTTGTCGAAAATGCACTGGCCAAGGCCCGTCATGCGGCCGCCCAGAGCGGTTTGCCTGCTCTGGCAGACGACGCCGGCCTGTGCGTCGA